>JBASML010000309.1:0-15910 GCA_049656845.1 Syntrophaceticus sp. | reverse complement strand
TCATCAATTAGCAAGACAACTGGGCTTAGTGAAAGGTCAAAGGCAATTTCTTTTACCTGCACGGGAATCATCTTTCTTTCCTCCTTCCGAACTTTCTTTAACTCTATTCTACCAGAGAGAGCGATCCAAGCAACGGTATTGTATTGCTTCAGCAAGGTGAATTTGTTCAATTCTTGGTGATTCGATGAGATCAGCGATGGTACGGGCTATTTTTACAACACGATCTAGTGCCCTCATACTTAACTTTAGTTTATGAAAGGCCAGATAAAGTAATTCATTGGCATCTTTATCCAAAGGACAGTAACGCTGTAAATGATGATTTTGCATTTCTCCATTACAGTTGATTTCGGTGCCCAGGAAACGCTCTAGTTGTCTTTGGCGGGCATTAATTACTCTTTTCCCTATCTCCTGTGAGGATTCCTCTTTTTTTTCGGCCTTAAGATCTTTTAACTCCAAACGAGGTACTTCGACATGGAGGTCAATACGATCGAGAATTGGACCAGATACTCTGCTGCGGTAGCGCTGAACCTGATATGGTGTACAGGTGCATTCTTGAAGACTATCTCCATAATATCCACATGGGCAAGGATTCATACTTGCCACCAGGATGAAACGTGCCGGGAAAGTAAATGCCCCTGATGCCCGGGTTACTGTTACTACCCCATCTTCCAGCGGTTGCCGTAAAGCCTCCAACACATCTCTGTGGAATTCAGGCAGTTCATCGAGAAAAAGCACACCATGGGTGGCAAAGCTGACCTCACCTGGGCGGGGAACTCTTCCCCCTCCAATAATGCTCACCGCAGATGCGGTGTGGTGAGGTGAGCGGAATGGCCTTACTGTAATCACTGGGTGCTCTTTGGGTAAGAGGCCAGCAACACTATAGATCTTGGTAACCTCCAGGCACTCTCCCCAACTCAAAGGGGGCAGGATTGACGGCAAACGCCTTGCCAAAAGGGTTTTACCAGTGCCTGGTGGCCCAATCATTAATATATTATGCCCACCTGCTGCGGCGATTTCCAGGGCGCGCTTGACCCTTTGTTGTCCTTTTACATCAGCAAAATCAAGGTGATTAATCGGACCAGTCCCAGGCTCCAATTCAAACTCCGGGAGATCCGCAGCATCAGGTAGCTCCTTCTCACCTGTCAGGTAGTTGAGTATATCTCTTAAATGCCCTGCACCTTTTGCCATAATTCCCTTGATTAGGGATGCCTCTTCTAGATTACCCTGGGGGACAATAAATATTTTTTGCGGTTGCTCATGACTGATGCTGCCAGCCATGGATAGGATGCCAGGCACAGAGCAGATGGTGCCATCAAGAGAAAGTTCACCGACAAAAAAATGCTGGGGAATTATTGTAGAGGGTATCTGCATTGTTGCGGCCAGTATTCCTATAGCTATAGGGAGGTCAAAAAGCGCCCCCTCTTTGCGCAGATCCGCAGGTGCCAAATTGACCGTGATTCTCTTGGTAGGGAATTCAAACCCCGCGTTCCTGATCGCACCACGCACCCGCTCTGTCGCTTCCCTGACAGCTGCATCAGGCAGCCCCACAATATTAAAAGCGGGGAGGCCGCGGGAAACATCGACCTCCACCCGCACATAATGAGTTTCCAATCCCAAACAGCAGCAGCTGTCGATAATGCTCAGCATTTGACTCTCCTCCATAAAACCTTATCTATTTATTCTTTTATTTCTTGTTATTTCCTGCTTTATGGGAAAACTTATTGTTTTTAAATGAACGTTCTTTTGTCACACCTATGTTGACTGTTATATGTATATACCCTACAATGAAACATATAACAATAACGACTTATATTCATAACTATATGTTATTAATAAAGGGGTTGCAGATGTTAGTCACAGGAATTGATATAGGTTCTATGTCAACAAAGGTCGTCATTTTAAATAACAATCATTTATTTAATGCAATCTCCCCCACCGGTTGGAGCCCTTACAGGTCAGAGCAAATCGATTATCAGATAGCGGTTGACTTTGTAAACCTTGTTTCCTGCCAGGCTAATTTCGTTATTGACATCGGTTGTACAGGACAGTAACAGGTGGCGCTGCCGGGACGGGGCGTTTTTTTGCGCTCTGAATTCTGTACTGGTTTCGGATGTTTGTTAATTGGTTGTTTTGCAATTAGGGCAGCATTGATCACTTGTGATATTGATGATTTGAGGAGGAAAAAGCGGTATGTATCAAAAGATTTTAGGCGGTTTGCTGGGTGGAGCTGTTGGGGATGCCATGGGCGCTCCAACTGAGGGGCGTTCCACAAAGCAAATTTTGCAGCACTTCGGTCATGCGGTATTTGATTTTGAAAAGCCGCCGGCAGATTCATTTGGTGCCGGAAATGAGGCAGGGCAGCTGACAGATGATTTTAGCTGTGCCTATTTTATTGCGCGGCATATTGTTGATCATAATGGCGATATTAATGAGAATATCGTGAGGGAAGCAATGATTGATTGGTCAGAGCATGCGGTGTTTTTTGATCGTTTTGTGGGGCCTACCACGCTGCGGGCAATCCGTAGGTTCAAAGGTGAAAAAATTGAGGATTCTGGTGGATTGGATGTTATTACCCGCCAGGCCACCAATGGTTCTGGCATGAAAATTTCACCCATTGGCCTGTTTAATCCCGGCAATCTTGACCAGGCTATTGCTGATGCCGTTACAGTGACACTTCCTACCCATGATAATCATCTGGCAATTTCCGGCGCCTGTGCTGTTGCTGCAGCGGTGAGCCAGGCTATGCTGCCTGATGCAGATCTTTATAATGTGGTGCAGGCGGGCTTATATGGCGCTTCTGAAGGGGAGTACATCGGGTTGAAGGTGGGCAAGGAGGTTGTCGGGGCTTCAGTTGTGCGCCGAATAGAAATGGCTGTGGATATTGCTCTGGGCACCGGAACGCCATGGGAGAAGATGATAGAAATCGGAGATAGAATCGGCAGCGGTTTGCATGTTGCAGAGGCAATTCCTGCTGCCTTTGGTCTTTTTGTTGCTAATAACGGTGATGCCATGGGTTCTATTAAAGGTGGCGTCAATATTGGCTATGATACAGATACCGTTGCCACGATGGCGGGAGCCATTGCGGGAACGCTGCAGGGGGCGGGGGCTTTCCCGGGCCACTACCTGGAGCTATTGGATGAAAGGAATCAGATTGATATTTCCGGGTTGGCTGCGGGTATTGAGAAAATTGCTTTGCGCCGTCAAAAGGGGGCAACTTTTCATGCACGATAAAATATTGGGCTGCCTATTAGGGGCGGCAGTGGGAGATGCCATGGGAGCCGCTACTGAAATGCGCTCCTACAATCAGATTGAGGAGTATTTTGGCGGTAAAGTTGTGGACTTTCAAAAACCTCCACAAGATACCTTTGCCCGGGGGCGGGAAGCCGGTCAGGTGACTGATGCATTCAGTATTCCTTACATTTTAGTGAAGCATCTGATCAGGGCAAAGGGAAAAGCAAGTAAAGAACTGGCAGAGCAGGCGCTTTTGGATTGGGCTGCTCATGAAGAGTGGTTTGAAGCCTTTGCGGGAATGACCACCCGAAAAATGGTGTACAAGCTACGGGGTGGTAGTGATCCCTATCAAAGTAGGCTTTTTGCAAGCAATTATTTTGCTTTATCCTCCAATGGGGCGGCTACAAAGGCGTTTCCACTTGGGCTGTTGCATCCCGGAAAGGTTGACCGGGCCATTGAGGACACCCTTGCCATCAGCCAGGCTGTGCATAATGATGCCTATTCCATTACCGGTGCTTGTGCAGTGGCAGCGGCAGTAAGCTGTGCTCTAGTGTCCGGGTCCGTATATGAGGTGGTGCAGGCAGGCTTGTATGGTGCTGAAGCGGGAGAAACAAAGGGGAGAGAGGTCGCCAGGGATTACCCGGGACCATCGGTTTTCGAAAGAATGAAGATGGCTATAGCTCTTTCATTAAAGGCAGGGGATGCTGACAGCCGCTGTAAGGAACTGGCTGCCTGTATCGGTAACGGCGCACCGGTAGCAGAAACAGTGCCTGCTGCTTTTGGGCTTTTTCTGGCTAATGAGGGGCAGACGATGCCTGCTCTTTATGGTGGAGTAAATATCGGCAATGAGACCAGTGCCATTGCCTCTATTGTAGGGGCCATAGCCGGTGCATTAAATGGTGCACAATCCATCACACAGGGGTATTTATCAATTATTAACCGTCAAAACAAGATGGACATGGTGGCATTGGCAAAGGAATTGGAATCTATACTCTAATTTGTCGAAAGGGGCAACTGGCAGTGGAAGAGGGGAAGAAGCAGCCTTTTTTGCAGGTCAAGAATGTAAAAAAAAGATATGGCCGTGTTGAGGCGCTGCGTGGTGCTGATTTAGAGGTTTATCCCGGTGAAATTTTAGCGATTGTCGGAGATAACGGTGCCGGAAAAACAACCCTGATTAAAACGCTGTCCGGGGCAATCAGCCCGGACAGCGGTGAAATCATGATCGAAGGTAAGATTTTTCAGGAGTTGAATCCGAGACAGGCGTTGGATTTGGGGATCTCCACCGTATACCAGGACCTGTCATTGGTGAACTGCCGGGATATTGCCACAAATATTTTTTTAGGCAGAGAGCCTATGCGATATAAATTTTTTGTCGATAAAAGGAAGATGGTAGCGGAAGCGCAGGAATTTCTGCGACAGTTGGGCATGAAAATCCCTGAAATCCATGCGGAGGTCGGGCAGTTATCAGGGGGGCAGCGCCAAGGGGTAGCTGTTGCCCGGGCCATTAGATTTGGCGGTAAGCTGCTCATCTTTGATGAGCCTACCGCTGCTATGGGGGTGCAGGAAACCGCTGCTGTGCTGAGTCTTATCCGCAAGCTAGGCCAAAGGGGTTATGCGGTGATTCTAATCAGCCACAACATGTATGAGGTCTTCGAGCTGGCACAGCGCATCAGTGTCATGCGTCAAGGGAAGGTTGTGACCACGGTTTCTACCAGGGATGTCACGCCTCGTGATGTGGTTGCTCTTATTACGGGAGCCGGCGAAATTCCTAGTTAAATTGAAAGGGGGAATTACAAATAGGCGGAAAACTGCTAAAAATAGCGCAGAGCAAGCATTTTGCTCAAATACTGCTGTTGCTTATTCTTTTAGTTATGGGTGTAGTCTTGTCTTTTCTATCTCCATACTTTCTTACTTGGAGTAATCTTTATAATATCTTAGATCAGACAAGTGTTGATATTGTTCTTGCCATCGGCATGGTTTTTGTTATTGCTTCCGGTGGTATCGATTTATCCATCGGATCGGTTCTGGCTTACAGCGGTATTATGATGGCTTTTGCTATGAAGGCAGGGATTCCGGTGCCATGGGCTGTTGCCCTGGGAATTTTTGCCGGAGTGGTTATTGGTTTGTGCAGTGGTCTTTTGATTTCCTGCCTGCGTTTAAACCCTTTAGTCACCACACTAGGCTTTATGTCCATTGCCCGGGGTTTGGCATTGATTCTCACAAAATCATCACCGATTTATGGTTTTCCCAATTCCTTTAAATTTATTGGCTCCGGGCGTGTGGGCCCGGTAAATGTTCCTATTATCATTGCTTTGGTTATCGTGATCATTTCTTACATTCTTCTTAATAAAACCAAATGGGGGTATTATACCCTGGCCCTGGGGGGCAATGAAGAAACATTGCGCCGTGCCGGGGTTGCTACTTATAAATACCGCACTTCACTTTATGTCTTTTGTGCTCTGATGGCATCCATTGCCGGAATGATTACCATAGCACGGTTGAATTCTGCCGATCCTTTGGCTGGCTGGATGGTGGAAACAGATGCCATTGCGGCAGTGGTTTTAGGCGGAACCAGTCTGAGCGGAGGCAGGGGGAGCATTGTAGGAGCTGTTTTGGCCTGTTTGGTGTTGGGCATGTTGGATAATGGCTTAATTTTGATGGCAATCCCTGCTTACTATCAAAAACTGTTTTGCGGCTTAATTATTATCATTGCTCTGGTGGCAACAGAATTGCGTAATCGGAAAGAGCATAGAAACTTCGGCTAAAGGGGGACTAATGATGAAAGTTAATGTGAGGAAAAACTTACAGCCTAAAGTTCTTTTAGACTCTGCTTTTCCAGGGCAGGGCTTGCCCATGATCAACCAGGAGGAGCTGATCGACAAAGTTGGTGGCTTTCCTGATGTGGGTGTTGTTTGGCTTGCTGCCAGGGAAATCCAGGTGGGCACTATTGCTGACTTCCTTGCTTGTCCCAAGGATAAGAGTTGGCGTCGTTTAGACAGCGCTAAGGTGGGTAGTGGCTATAACGGCTACTGTACCGGCTCTGTTACCATGGATGTCGCCTGGGAACTCGGTGTGGGTTTTGTGGCTACTGCGGGCATCGGTGGTGTGGATTGGAAGGGAAATGTTTGCTCTGATATTCCGTCATTAGCGCATTACCCCGGTTTACTGGTGGCAACTGCGCCTAAAGATATTTTAGACCTAAGGGCAACCATTGCGGCCTGGCGTAAGTTTAAGGTGCCGGTTTATGGTTGGAAGACCGAACGGTCTGATGGTTTTCTCTTTTCTTTACAACCGGAGACTTTAGATGGTGTTTATAAAAACGAAAAAAGGGGCCTTTTGCTGTGCCCCATTAACCATGAACTACGCTTAAAGGATCAAAGTATTTTGGAAACCTGTCGAAAAATAGGCTTTGAGACACCTGCTGGACAAAGTCCCCATCCTTTAGTAAACGCTTATTTGGCTGAGGTTACCGATGGTCTGGCGTCCCGCCTGCAGTTAGATGCTTTGCTGCATAATATTGCCACTGCGTTGCAAATAGAGGAGGAGATGTAGCCATGACAATGACGCCTATTCAACGTGCTGAAGCATTGAAAGAAGGGCGCCGGGTTGATCGTATGCCTTGCGCTCCGATGATTGCGGAATATGCCGCTTGTTTTGCCGGGGTAGATTTACGGGATTATTTGCATTCTGCTGAATTGATAGCGGATTGCCATATCAAATGCTACCGTCATTTTGGTTATGACTCTATAGGGATCAGTCCCATGGCAGCTTTGGCAGAGGCTATGGGGGGAACGCTTACCTATGCACCGGATACTCCGCCTTCTGTATTAAAACATCCTTTGTCTAGCTGGGATGATCTGGGCAAATTGAGGTTGCCGGATCCCTTGAAGGATGGGCGGCTGCCCCTTTATTTTGAAGCAATGGAGCGTATTCGCGATGCGGTGGGCCATGAGGTGAAGGTAGGCAGTGGGATAGGCGGTCCCATGTCGGTGGCTTCCCTCGTCATTGGTACGGAAAACCTGCTGATGGCAATGATTAAACAACCTGATCAGGTGCATCAATTATTGCAGTTTTCTACAGATATTATCATTTCTTATATGGAAATTTGTGCACAGCGTGGTTTTGGATGCAGCATGGGGGATGGGCTCCTCTCTAAATCTCTTATTAGCACGCGGCTTTTTCGACAGTTTGTGCGGCCCTATTTACAGCATATTGCCGATTGGTACCGGGATAGGTGGGGGAAATCTCCTTCTATGCATATCTGCGGTGATACCAAGAACATATGGCACGATATGGCGGAAATCGGCTTTGGGCGACTTAGTATAGACGACATGATGAGCTTGGCTGAAGCGAAAAGGATAGTAGGGCACGTCAGTTCTTTAAAGGGTAATGTTTCCCCGACACGGGTGCTCCTTTTAGGTACACCGGAAGAGGCACGTGAGGCTTCCTGCCGCTGTTTGGATGAAGCTGCGGATAATCCCAAGGGATTTATGCTTTCCACCGGCTGTAATCTTGCCTGGGGCACACCGCCAGAAAATATTCAAGCGATGCTGGATGCCGCAAGAATTTGGTATAAAGAAAATAGGGAGGTTTGATTCAATGAATAAAAGAGGAGTGGTGTTAGGGCAGGGTGCCACAGCTATGGATGTGGTGGTTCGTTGCAGCGATCTGCCAAAAGATGATGGTTTTGCCCAAATTTATGATGAGCGCCGCACCTCTGGCGGCAGTGGAGCCAATGTTTTAGTAACCCTTGCCCAGTTAGGTATTGAGGCGTCTTTAGTGGCAAGGATCGGTGAGGATAGCCTGGGAGAGCAGTTTCGCCGGGAGCTTTTACAAGATGGCGTATCTGACCGCTATTTGCAGGTCAAGCCTGGCGGCGTGACCATGTATACCTATGTTTTTGTAGCGGATAAGGGTAAGCGTTCTATTTTTGTCAACAAAGGCGACAGCTTCGCCAGTTTAAAGGCAGAACATGTAAAAGAGAGCATGTTAGACGGGGTTGATGTTTTTTTCACCGATGGTTATCCCAGCGGTGCTTCTCTGAAACTGGCAAGGGCTGCTAAAAGCCGCAAAGTCCCCGTATTTTTGCAGTTGGAATGTGTCCCTTCTTTTATGGAGGGGGAGTTTACCAATCCCCAGGATTTGCAGGAGCTTTTGGGTTTGGCAGACCTGATTTGTTCTGGCGATGATGTTTATCATGAGCTGTCGGAAGAGCAGGAGAAAACCTCTGTCGTAAAAAGCATTTATCGGCGATACCATCCCTCTTACGGGGTTATTTGTACCATGGGAGAACAGGGGGCTATTTGGTTTGACGGTGAGGAGATGATCTCTTGCCCGGTGTATTCCGTGGATGCGGTGGATACTACCGGGGCCGGGGACAGTTTCGTCGGGGCTATGATTTACAGCTATTTGCTGCAGGGCATGGACAGGCGGGAGGCACTGCGTTTTGCTAGTGCTTGTGCTGCTATGAAATGCCTGCAGCCGGGACCCCGTTTCCATGGCAGCGCTGAGGATGTGCTGCATTTTATCGAGGGCTTCCATAGGAAGTAGTTTATATAAAAAATCATTTTATTAAGGAAGGAGTAAAAATGAAATGAAGAAAAAAGGCTTGCTGCTGATCGGTTTGTTGTTCGTTTTATGCTTGTTTACGTTGATGGGCTGTGGAGGCGAAAAAGATCCCGCTGATAAAAGTGCCAGTGATGTAAAGGCTGAAGATGTAGTTGAAAATGATGTGTATACTGATCTGGATCGAAAAATCCTCTCCGCATTGGAACCGCTGCCAGATAAGATGGATGGTGTAAAAATTGGCGTTGTTTTGCCGACATTCTCCAATCCTTTTTATGTAGCCTCTAAAGAGGGCTATGAAGATGCTGCTGCCAGCATGGGTATCAAGGTTGATGTGGTTGCCGGGGCCACAGAAGATGATGTTGAAGGACAATTGAATGTGTTCAAAACCATGTTGGGCAAAGATTATGACGCTATTATCATTGTTCCTATCACAGGAATGAACTTAATCAGCGGTGTTGTGGAAGCTAATAAAAAAGGAATTCCTATCATTTGCAGCGGCACGACATTGGATGAGGATGCTGCTACTGAGGCTGGTGCAGAAATTGCTGCCCACATGACCTACAACTTCGAAGAACAGGGGTATGTGGGGGCAAAATACATTTCTGAAAAAATCATAGCCAGTGGTGAAAAAAATGCCAAAGTGGCTGTTATTGAAGGTTTAGCGGGAGCTTTTCAAGGGGAAGCCCGTCGGGATGGTGCTGTTAAAGCTTTCGAAGAGGCCGGTATGAACGTTGTTTCTGTACAAGCCGGGGATTGGGACCGTCAAAAAGCCTTTGATATTGCTACCAATCTGATCCAGAGTAATCCTGATTTGAAAGGGATTTGCTGCGCTAACGATACCATGGCCTTAGGTGTTGTAGAAGCATTGAAAGTAGCAGGCAAGAAGGATCAAGTATATGTCACCGGCATTGACTTCCTGGATGAAGCTCGTCAATCCTTGAAAGCCGGAGAATTAGATGGTTCAGTTGCCATGGCTCCCTATATCTCAGGGAAGGGGAACCTCACTCTGGCCTTAAAAGTTCTTCAAAAACATGACATTTCCAAGCAAAGTTATTATAGCCCTATTGCTTTGATTACTCAGGAAAATGTTAATGAATATGATAGCTGGAAGTAGCTCCATATTGTTGCGGCAGCGATGATTACTTCTGGAAATTATGTGTAATGCCGCATGACATGGGCACAATGGTTTTTGTTCATTGTGCCCTTCTTTTTCAGTTCCGGGTATATAAACTTTCTTTGTATGACTTTGGCTATATATAGGAGATTGATGTTCATTAATAGGAGGTCATTATGATTAAAACACAGCAGGAGATGCTGCAGGCGCTATTTGATGCGGTGGTGAATATGGAGGATGAACCCATTGGTGAACTGGCAGAAAACTACATCAAAATGGGCTACTCGGCATTGGAAGGGATTACCAGGGGGTTGATTCCAGGTATGAAAAAGGCGGCGGATTTGATGGAGCAGGGAGAATACTCGATTCCGGAAGTTCTGATTTGCTCCTTAGCCCTGGACAAGGGACTGAATGTTTTACGCCCGCATTTGGCAGATGATAAGCGGGAGAAAAAAACAAAGATTGTCATCGGCGTTGTGGATGGGGATATTCATGATATTGGCAAAAACCTGATACGTATTATGCTGGAGGTTGAAGGGTATCGGGTATATGATTTGGGTAAAGATGTGCCTCTTGAACAATTTGTAAAAAAGGCTAAAGAGGTGCAGGCGGACATTATTGCAATGTCGTCCTTGATGTCTACCCCTATGCTGGGGATGGGAAAGGTTATTGATATCCTGAAAGAGGAAGGTTTACGGGAAAAAATCAGGGTAATTGTCGGCGGTGCCTCGGTTTCTCCAGCATTTGCCCAAAAAATTGAAGCTGATGGTTATGCTAAAAATATAGCGGAAGTGTTAGCGTTAGTGGATCGACTGGAGAAAAACAGCATCCCCAACCAGTGAGCAGGAGAGGGGATAAGTTGGCGCCATTTCAGAGAACGCTAATCAGAGCCGGCTGCTGGGCACACTCTTTGTTCAACTGCCCTTCCGTCCGGCTATGGAGAACAATTAATTGGTGAATGGTTAATTGGAAGTGCCCCTAAAAAGAAATAACTTTTTAGTTGACGATCACACCCTGGCTGGTTTCCGAGTGACTACGCATGATAGCACAATGTAGCACATCTATTAAAAACGCCTTAGACGCCCGGAGTGCAGATATATTTCCTGGTGCAAGGGCGTCGGTGTAAAGGATGTAAAACCAAGCTTTAACGGTACAAAAACCGCCAAAAGGGGTTAATCACTGGCGGTCTTATTTTATCAGCGATACTAATTAGTTAAGTAATTAGACATCCGGAAACAAAAAACACAAAAGGGGTTCACCTTGAGGTGAGCCCCTTCAATAGTGTATAAAACTGGTTATTTCTTCAGTGATCCAGCTGCTTTTACCCGGATGCGGGTGGCATTTCCTGGGAGGTAGGCCAGGGGCACATCCTCCTGCTGCACGATGGTCACCGTATCTGGATTGGCCCCAGCTCTGATGGCATCAGCTTTGGCCAGTTTTCTGGCGTCATCCAGGGCTTGATCCCTGGTCATGTCGGTTAGGGAATAGATTTTGTCCACTTCGCCGCTTACCTGAGCGATAGCTGCACCCAGAGCATTGGCCACACTGAAGTTTTCAGGACGATGTACTTTACTTACCCCGGAAAGGGTGCCGTTGATAATGATGCTTCCGCCACCTACCAGGATCAGCGGCAGCGGGTCCTTGCTTACTTTCATTTTATCTATGGCTTCTTCCACCATAGACATTATTTTCTCTTGGGCTCGTTGAGCAAATTCCAGGGGGATGTTGTTTACTTTATTTTTGTCTCCAATATCAGCAAGGCCCAGGCGCACAGCGATATCTGTGGTGGTGACTGTTTTACCTCCAAAGACCAATGCTTCCTCAGTGAGACGGTAACCTACGCTGTCTGGACCCACTTTGATTTCATTGCCATCTTCCCGGATAATGGTGCCGCCACCCAGGCCGATGGAAATCAGGTCAGGCATGCGGAAGTTGGTGCGCACCCCGCCGATCTCTACAGCCAGTGAAGACTCCCGGGGGAAGGACTGGGTGATTACTCCCACATCGCTGGTAGTGCCGCCTACATCCAGGACGATACCATTTTCGACCTGGCTTAGGAAGGATGCTCCTCTGATGCTGTTGGTGGGACCGCAGGCGATGGTCAGGATCGGGTAGTGAACTGCGTAGTCCACTGCCATCAGTGTGCCGTCATTCTGGCAGATATAAACCTTGGCATCTGTAACACCCTCTTTATTCAGGGCATCCACAAAGCCTTTAGCTGTGCTCTGGGCGATGTTGATCAAGGCAGCATTGAGGATGGTTGCGTTTTCTCTTTCCAGGAGCCCAATTGTTCCGATTTCATGGGAATAAGTGATCGGTATTTCTCCCAGTTCGGATTTCAGCATCTCCCCAGCGCGCTGTTCATGTTCAGCGGTGATCGGGGAGAAAACGGAGATAATGGCGATGCTCTCCACTTTGCCCTTTAGTTCTTTGGCTATTTCCCTGATTTCGTCTTCATTAAAGGGGGAAATTTCCCGGCCGTCAAATTCATGGCCGCCGCTGACCAGGTAGTATTGACCACCAATTGCCTTTTTGATGTCTTCCGGCCATCCAGTTGTCGGCTCAATGGACTGTGTTGCTGGTTTTCCCAGTCTGATTACCGCCTAATCCGGGGTAATGATAGCGCCTACCATAAAGCCACCAACAATCATGGTGACAGCTACTCCAAAGGGCATAAGTTCCCCAGGAGGAGCAGTGTTGAGTAAATCTCCCAGGTTGTATTCGGTGAGCAGTTTATAGGTAGCGATAGCCATGGCGATTAAAAAGCCAGGCACGGCAATGTTGGCGGTCCAACTCAGCATTTTATAGCCGTAGGTCACCAGCAGTGTAACAGCCAGCCCTGTAATGACCATCATTACTTTAAGGCTGACAGCACCTCCGAAGGCTTGTACCAGGCCTTCGGCAAAAACCGAGTTTTGGATGCCGAACCATCCGATGCAGGAAATGGCGATGATTAATCCGATCAGGCTTGACTCAAAGCGGCCGAAACCTGCCCATCTAGTGAGAACACTTGTAGAGAGCCCTTCGCGGCAGCCAGCAACACCGAAGTTAACATTATACCAGATTTTTTTATATCCGGTACAGGGAATTCTATTCCTGTATCCCGTATCCCGATACTCTGGCACCTGGCACCAGGGTCCAGTTGTCTAGGGCTGGATGCCAGCTTGTCATGGAAACATCAAGTGACCGAGCTGGGTCGCAAACCATAAGTAGTGAGAATTCCAGACTTGTAGTGCAGCTAGTTACAGATGAGTTCAAGCTATTTCTTGTTATTTCCTGCTTTATGGAAAAGGTAATTGTCTGTGGGTTAAGTGGGGTGAAGTATCCTTATCACTTTGAAAAACATATGGGACCATGAAGAATAATTGGTTAATGGTCCATTGGGAGCGTCCCTAAAAAGTTTCAGGGCATTAATTGAATGAGATAATTTCTTAGGCTTTCTCTCTTAATACATAGAAACGATCACGTGCCAGTTTGACCAGCCAGGGAGAAGCATCTTTTTCTCTGATCAGGTGCTGGAAGAAATCATATGCATCTTTTTTATTTCCCAGCTGTAAGGAAAGTTCCGCTATCAGATAGATTATTTGATGGATTTGGGATGAATTTGAGACTGAGGATTTGTTGTATGCTTGCTTAAAGTATGTGAGCGCCTCTTGGCGCATTTCTTTTGCTATTGTTTCTTTCTCCGCATCTTCATAAAGCCACGCCAAGTATAGGTATATCCTGGCTATTTTGTCAGGTGTGCTGTTCAATTTTTTGAGGCATTGGAGAACTAATTTATAGTTCTCTATAGCTAGTTCCAATTCTGTAAGCTGGTTGCTAGTAGGTATTTCTTCGGTGCTAAAAGAAGAAGGACCTATTGATGGGGCAATTTTATCAAAATCCTGAGCCAAGTTTGCATAATGGCACTTGGGGCATATAAATACATTGAACAAGATAGGGTCCAACTGTTTATAGTGCATCCTCAAATCGGTGTCTCGTTTTACTAATTTGAGTTTGCTGAATCTTATCTGCTTGGCAGCAAATGTTGTGTGACATATTGGGCAGCAAACGCTCTTATTGTATAATAGGTATTCAAGATCAGATTGTTGGTCTTTGTTGTTCCCTGTATGAAATTTGTTTTTGGATGTATGTAGGATTTTTTGTTTTATGTTTTCTGGAAGTTGTTCTTTGTCTAAAACAACGATTTCACAGCCGTCTTCACCAGAGTAAATCAGTCCTTTTGTATTAAATATGTTTCTTTCAACCATTACTTTTGTTTGTTGGTATCCTTTTACAATAACTGTTCCTTTTAAGACTATACAGTATTTATTCTCCTTAATTATCATCCTGGTGTTTGAGGGAACAACAGTAATCTGAGCCTCTTTGATTAACACAACAAAAATACTCCCTTCTGTGTAACATAATCCAATAAAATAAAAGTTTCAAATAAATAAGAAATTTGTTAGTCTGTTTGTTTTTTAAAATCATAACACACCACCTTGTAACCAGCAACCACTGATGTTGGTGATTAGTGTTAAGACTAAATGCTCAAAACTATGCCCAGATACATTATGTAAGAAAGGCAGGTGCTCCATTTTCAAGAGAAATGGCTAGATCAGTAAGAGAGACTCTAAAAGTATGGGATGGCAAAGATTTACCAACGACTAACCACTAACAGGTTTAATATATGTCTCTAGTTTTTTACTTTTAGTAATTATTTAGCTGCCCCTTGATACAAACTAAGTATAAATGAATAGTAAGGGGGTTGTTGTAATGCGTCCGATCTGGCAGGGAGCGGTCAGCTTTGGCCTTGTCAGTATTCCAGTTAAGGTTTTTCCTGCTGTTCAGGATAAGGATATCAAATTTCGGTTTCTCCATAAAGAGTGTCACACCCCACTAAAGTATGAGCGGATGTGTCCTACTTGTGAGAGGGCCGTGCCCATGGAAGAGGTGGAAAGGGCCTCTTGCCTAAGCCATTTGAACGTTACGCCAAATTTTTACACACAGATTGCTGGCCATGGTTCTTTTGCAGAAAAGAGATGTAAATAGATGTATCGATTTTTGATGTGTCAGCACTGTCCCCTGTGTCATGCATATTGACAAATGTTTCAATTAAGATTAAGCTATTGTAATTGGTATAAGATGGTGTTGTTGGCATAAGTGATATAATTGATATAATTGATAAGAAGACATGGTTATGAGAGTGTTGCGTTCTGTAGTAACTCTTTAATAAGGGAGAGGATTAGGTTTGGAGGACCGCTACTGCTGGGCAGCACTGCAGATTGCTTTCAATTTGGGTTCCCGCAGTCTGCTCCGTCTCTACCGCCATTTTCCTACAGGAAAGGCAGTTTTAGAGGCAAGTGTAGAGGAAATAAAAAGTGTCCCTTATCTTGCTCCACAGTCTTATGAACGCGTCATCCGGGGGCGTGGTGATGTCGACCCTGTAAAAACTGCAGAATACATGCAGACACGGGGGATCCAGGTCACTTTACTAGGTGATCCCTCATACCCAAATACTCTTGCCCAAATTGCAGATCCTCCGGTAATCCTTTATACTAAGGGAAAATTGCCTGAACAAAAAATGCCTTTAATTGCGGTAGTAGGATCACGCCGTGCAACTCCTTACGGGAAAGCCGTTGCCCGAAAACTGTCCCGGGATTTGGTTCAATTAGGGTGGGGGGTTGTCAGCGGTATGGCACGTGGAATAGATACAGCTGCTCATGAGGGAGCGCTGGAAGCAGGGGGGTACACACTTGCAGTTTTTGGGTGTGGCATCAATCACTGTTATCCACGGGAAAATAAAAAATTAAAAGAACGTATTGAGGAAAAGGGTTGTCTTCTTAGTGAATTTCCTCCAGATACAGGTCCCCTTGCCAAGAATTTTCCTATCCGCAACAGGATCATAAGCGGTTGCTCTATGGGAGTTCTGGTAGTAGAGGCAGGTGAACGTAGTGGAGCATTAATCACTGCCTATAATGCCTTAGAACAGAATAGAGAGGTTTTTGCTATACCTGG
>JBASML010000308.1:0-2154 GCA_049656845.1 Syntrophaceticus sp. | reverse complement strand
CTATTTAGACAATTAATTAATTCAGGGAAAAAGAAGTGAAACTCTCCACCGGCAAAGAGTATCTCCTCCAGCGGTGGTAAATCTTCAGGAGCAATGTCACCCTGCATAGGCATGGTCTCCATGTCCTCTACCAGCTTTAAAAACAAAGCATATACCCCACCCAACACAGAGTAAAGCGGAACTATGATGGCCAGTTCTCCCTGGGCTACTGCAGTTAGAACCATTTTAATATCATCTTGCACGGCGTCAGATAACATCTGATCATAAATCGGATACCTGCGTAAAAGCGAGCGCAGCTCCTGGTATACCTCTTCGTCATCCGCATCCTCAAATTTTTCTTGGATTATACTAAATTCCTCTTCTGCTGCCACCAGCTCACTGCGGGTTTTGCCCAAAACAGTATACAGAAAGAAACTCCTGGTTTCATCGATCACCAGCCAACCCAGAGCAATAAGCAGAGTTTTTAATTCTTCTTCAGAATACTCATCATAAAGAAGAGACATACCTATGGAATTAACCGCCTCTGTAATAAACTCCCATCCTTCAGGCCCTTCTAAATATTCAATAACCTCATCAATAACATCATCATCTCCAGCCCTATCACCATACCCACACTCTAACTGCCATAAAGGTATTCTAATTGTCCTCAGCTGGTGCTTCTCTCCCAGCAGCACCTGAACCCTCAGAGACAAGGCATTCAAAGCCCCTTCATCCTGACGCGCACGTATCTGCTCCTCTTCTTCCCAGGCTTCATTGAGGAGTTTCCCCAAAGTCTTAGGTGCGGGCATATGCCCGTCTTCAGCAAACAGCCCACATAAAAAACCCAAAGCTTCTATGACTTCATACCCCTCAGGCGTAATACCTTCAATACCAACAGCTTGGCTGATACGATGAGTTGCATCCTCCACCCGCCCCTGACAGCACTTCTTGAACTTACGGCCACTGCCACAGGGGCACAAGGAATTTCGTTCAATTAGGAAGATTTTCATGGTGAACCTCCATTTTGTGTATTTGCATAGAATAAAATTAGACCCGGGGATGGTATTCCCTTGCATCCAGTAAAGCTTTATATCTATTATTATATCTCCCAATTACCATTACACCAGAGCTACCTACAAATTTATCCTGGCAGATACAAAAACCATTCCTTGGCAGGGGCAGGAACCTTAGCTAATCAGCTGAACCGGAGCAATAATCAAATAATTAAATCTAATAATGCTGTCAACAAACTTCGATATGCATCCGTATTTTTCCTCCGCTCTCGGCAAAAACCTTAAAAATTTATTACCTATGGAGGAATTTTTGATCTGATGAGGAATATATGCCTTACCTGATATTTTGGGTGCAACACCATAAATTACCTTTTACTTTCAAAAACCCAACAGCAAAACCGTAGGAAACACACACGAGATTTTGCTGTTATATATATTTTACTAAAAAAGAGGGAGGTGAAGATAGTGAAAAAGACACTAAAGATATTACTAGTAGTTCTTTTCACTATACTTAGTTTTTTAAATACTAATGTACAATCAAATGCATATGCACAACAAAATTTAACACCTATTATGGGGCAAAGCCAGGCAACCAAGGAACAAGCATTTCAATTATTAAGAAAAAATAACAGCGCAAAAACCGATGAATATATTCAAGAATTTGTTAATATTACCTGGGAAGAAGCTGCTATTGAAGGAGTAAGAGCAGATGTAGCTTTTTCGTTGATGATGTTGGAAACAGGTTGGCTTAAATTTGGCGGGGATGTTAAAGAGGAACAAAATAACTTTGGAGGATTAGGTGCTACCGGAGGCGGAAATCCTGGCCATTCTTTCCCAGATATACCAACAGGAATCAGAGCAGTAGTTCAGCATTTGAAGGCCTACGCCTCAACTGAACCATTAAAACAAACACGTGTTGACCCTAGATTTAACTATGTTACAAGAGGCAGCGCCATATATGTAGAATGGCTTGGTCAAAAAGAAAATCCAGAAGGCTATGGATGGGCAACAGGGTTTGGTTATGGATATAAGATAATAAATATCATGAACCAATTGAGCGAAAAACCCCTAATACCCGTTATCACCAATCTAACAGTTACCTGTAGCAATTCTACATATTCCATAACTGCTACCGCTAGTTATACAAGTCAACCTTTATATA
>JBASML010000307.1:0-6430 GCA_049656845.1 Syntrophaceticus sp. | reverse complement strand
GCTAAAATCAGGGCTATTGAGGAAAAATACTGCCATGGATTAAAATAAAATAATAGAGGAATAAACAATAAGATGGATTCTTTTGAGAGAGGTGCTGGGTGCTTGACAAGGCCTGGATGGCATGAATACTTCATGGAAATTACCCGGGTTGTGGCGAAACGCTCTACCTGTCTCAGGCGTCAGGTGGGAGCCCTTATAGTTAAAGAGCGGCGGATCCTCTGTACCGGTTACAATGGTGCCCCGACTGGGATTCCTCACTGCAGTGAGGTGGGGTGTCTGAGAGAGCAGCTGCATATCCCTTCTGGTGAGCGCCATGAGCTGTGTCGTGGCCTGCATGCGGAGCAGAATGCCATTATTCAGGCAGCTGTCTATGGGATCTCTGTTAAGGGAGGGATATTTTATATTACGCACCAACCCTGTGTTTTATGTGCCAAGATGATCTGCAATGCAGGCATTAAGGATGTTTATTTTCAAGGAAAATACCCGGACCAGCTGGCATTGGATATCTTTCGGGAAGCCGGTGTTAAGCTGATCTGTATGGGAGAGGATGAGAAAAATGGAGACAATGAAAACAAAAGACATCACCTTACCCCGCTTGAATAATCTCAAACCCACCTTGGAATCCACAGCTTTCAAGCTGATGGAGGAAACAGGGGAATTGGCTCAGGCCATCGGCAAGTTTAGGGGGATGAGCGGCGAGCGGACCAACATGAGCGAACAACAGGTGATGGAGCTGATCTTGCGAGAATTATTGGATGTGGCTCAGACTGCAGTATCTTTGATGTTTGTTTTAGAAGAGGAATATGGGGCCGATATTGGACTGGCCTTGGAACGGCACATCCAAAAATTGATTGAAAAAGATTACCTGCGAGTGGAGTAAAAAATGTCAGCACCAAGAGATAAATTAAAAATCCTAAGCATCTTTGGAACACGTCCTGAGGCCATCAAAATGGCTCCAGTAATTAGGGAACTGGAGTCCTGCTCAGATATAGAAAGCAGGGTAGTGTTAACAGCGCAGCATCGAGAGATGCTTGATCAGGTAGTGGATACCTTTAATATAAAACCCGATTATGACCTTGAGGTGATGCGGCCGGGACAGGATCTCTTCGATGTCACTGCGGCTGTATTAAAGGGGTTGAAGGGTATATTGGAGGTGGAGCGCCCCCATTTAGTGCTGGTCCAGGGGGATACCACAACCACCTTTACCGGTGCTCTGGCCGCCTTTTACCGCCAGATACCCGTGGGGCATATAGAGGCGGGGCTGCGTACCTATCAAAAATTTGCTCCCTTTCCTGAGGAGATCAACAGGGTTCTGACAACCCGATTAGCTGACCTTCACTTTGCCCCCACAGATAGGTCCCGGGATGCCTTATTGAAAGAAGGGGTGGATAGGGCAAGGATCTTTGTAACCGGCAATCCAGTAATCGATGCCCTTTATCAGGCCTTAGAACAACCTTATCATTTAGACCCTGCAATTTCCCGGGCTTTCCGGGACAACAAGAGGGTCATCTTGCTGACAACCCACAGGCGGGAAAATCTTGGTGCCCCACTACAGGGTGTTTACATGGCTCTGCGAGAGGTGCTGCTTGCACATCCGGATGTGGGGGTTGTGTTCCCGGTGCATAAAAATCCAGCGGTGCGCCGGGAGGTAAACAGTATTTTGCGTGGGGTTGAACGTGTTTACCTGACCGAACCCCTGGATTATCTCCCCTTTATCAATGTCATGAAGATGTCTTATTTGGTTCTTACTGACTCCGGAGGGATTCAGGAGGAGGCTCCAGCATTAGGGAAACCGGTGCTTGTTCTGCGGGAGGTCACCGAAAGGCCAGAGGCGGTTGCCTTTGGTACTGCCCGGTTAATCGGAACCGATCTCCGCAAGGTAGAGTATGAGGTCAATCATCTCCTTGATGATGAGGATGCTTATTTGAGGATGTCTAATGCTGTTAATCCATATGGGGATGGGATAGCAGCCAGGCGTATCATACAGGCAATTAATTTTTATTTCGGTATGGGGTCGGCACCTGTTGACTTTTCACCGGGAACACTTCATTGGTAATAACATCAGTCAAAATCATTGGACTGCCTGTTTCATGGCTACAGGTGTTTCAGGTAGCAGAGGTGACAGAAATTTTTCTAGATAATCACTTAAGAGCAGCAGGAATTTCACTAATGAGAGAGAATAGAGTATTAACCTTGTTTGTTTTTAAAAGGAATGTTTGGTGGGGGTCAGTTGAGTAAGAAAGAGAAATCTTCGAGTTTCTGGCGTGTCCTTGGGTTGATGACAAATATAGGCATTACTCTTGCGGCATCTGTTCTCATAGGTTATTATATAGGATATTATTTAGATCGGTGGCTGTTTCATAAAACCGGTTATGTGATGACAATGGTTTTTTCCCTTTTTGGGGTTGCAGCTGGTTTTAAGGCTGTATTCAAAACGATTAATTCAACACTGGACAAAGGTGAGGGAAATGGAGGGAAGAAGGAGTGATGAGAAGAGGTGTTATGGAAATCCTTGCTCATCGGTATCCTCTGTGGGACAGCGGTTAGTATTGGCAACTATTATTACCTCCAGTGGACTATAAAAAAAAATGCGAACCGTCCACCTGAGGAGGCGATGAATGCCGTTATAAACTGTTATATTACGCGGTTTTTTATCAATTTCCTTGCCCTGTTCTTGGTTTTCTATTTTACACATGACATATGGACCATAGCCGGCACAGGAATAGGATTGGTTGTCATGAAAAATGTTACTATAGTGAAGGAATATAAGGAGAGCAAGAAACACCCCTGGAAGAAGAAAAAATCCATATAGAGGTATAATAGGGTTACGGGGATCTTGTAAGACGCGCAGAAAGGGGTTTATTATATGGAAGAAGCTAAAGTCCTGTTTACGATTTTTGGCCTTGATGTAACAGGCCATGTAACAACTATGTGGGCGATCATGGTATTTATGTTAATAGTATTTGTTTTGGCTACCCGGAAGCTGAATAAGGTACCTGGTCGTTTTCAGAGCCTGATCGAATTTACAGTAGAAGGGTTGCTCAACTTTTTTAGTGGCATCATGGGAAAGGAACTGGCACGCCGCTACTTTCCCCTGTTAGGCACACTGTTTCTCTTTATTTTATTTTCCAACTGGTCAGGTATTCTACCCTTTGCGGGCCATCTGGATGGCTTTAAGCCTCCTACCAGTACACTGAGTGTAACCGCTGGGCTTGCCATCGTTGCTTTTTGTGCCACTCAGATTGCGGGTTTTCGTGAGAAGGGTTTTGGATATGTAAAGAGCTTTTTCCAGCCATTCTTTCTTATGTTTCCATTAAATATTATTGAGGAGCTTGTCAGACCCCTCTCACTGTCATTACGTCTTTTTGGTAATATCTTTGGTGAGGAAATGGTTGTTGTTGTTTTGTTAGGTCTGGCTCCGTATTTTGCTCCAATTCCCATGCAGCTTTTAGGCCTGCTTTTTGGTTTTATCCAGGCCTTGGTGTTCACAACACTGACTGCTATCTATATTTCAACTGCGGCTGCAGATGCCCACTAAGCATGAGGAATTTATTCTAAAAGCAGGTAGGTGCAGAAAGGAGGGAGAAACAGAAGATGAATATGACATCCGCGATCATTGCACTGGCTGTAGCACTAGTAATGGGTATTGCCACCATCGGTCCTGCGCTTGGTCAGGGTACCGCATCAGCAAAGGCAATGGAGGGAATGGCTCGCCAGCCTGAAGTGGCCGGCGAACTGCGGACAACGCTGATTATTGCTCTTGCTTTTATGGAGGCGTTGACCATTTATGGCCTTCTCATAGCTTTTATGTTGTTGGCTAAAATGTAAGAAAGGCAAGACTAAAAGGTGGAGCCAATGGGTAGGTTCTGCCTACCTCAGGTGGGAGCAGGAAGATTTATTTGGCAGTAGCCGGTAATCTTGAACCGGGGTAACTAAATAGGGTTACTGGTACCCAGGGGCGCATCGCGTGCGCGTGTACGCCCCCGGGTATTTCTTGACCCGGTTGTTGGAGGGACTAGTAAGTGACATTAGACTTATCAACAAGTATTTGGGCAGTAATCAACTTTTTGGTGATCCTCGCTATCCTTTTAAAGTTTTTTTATAATCCTATGATGGATTTTCTCGATAGCAGAAGTGAGGAGATCGCCAATAATATTTCTGAGGCCGAGCGCAACCGTGCTGAAGCCGCAGCTCTTCTCCAGGAATACCAGGAGAAGATTGCCAAAGCAAGGGAAGAGGCCCAGGAGATCATTACCAAAGCATCCAAGGCCGGGGAGGAAGAGCGGGCAGCTATTCTTGCCCAAGCCCGGGATGAATCAGCAGTTTTACTGGAAAGGGCGCGCCAAGAGATTCAGCGAGAAAAGGAGCAAGCTTTGCATGATCTGCGCCAGGAGGTAAGCACATTGGCTGTTATGGCCGCGGAAAAGATATTAAGGCGCAATATCGAGCCAGAAGATAACCAGAGGATAGTCGATGATTTTCTGAATGAGGTAGGGGAAATTCATTGATCAGAGAAGCGGTTGCACGCCGTTATGCTAAAGGGCTGTTTGATGTTGCCTGTGAGATGAATATGGTAGAAGAAGTGGCTCAAGATCTGGACGGGATTGCTGAACTTCTTGAGCAGGAACCTAGCCTCCAAGAAGTGCTGGAGTGTCGACGTGTTCCCACCCATGTAAAAAAAGAGATAATCAGAAACATCTTTCAGGAGCGTATTTCTCCTGTAGTTCTCGGTTTTCTGGAAATTCTTATTGACAAACATCGGGAACGTAACTTTGGTGCCATTCGAGAATCTTACCATGATTTTCTCAAAAAATACAAGAATATTATTGTTGCAGAAGTAAAAACCGCCTTTCCCCTAGAACCTCAATTTGAGGAGAAACTAAAAGAAGTTTTGAAAAAAAGTACAGGAAAGAATGTTGAAATTCAGGTAAGCGTGCACCCGGAGCTTATCGGAGGGTTAGTTGTTCAAATTGGAGACCGTGTTTATGATGGGAGCGTAACAAAACAATTGAAAATGATGGGAGCACGCATTATGAAAAGTTCGCTAGGAAAGCTTGAGGTGGAAATGTAAATGGGCATACGTGCTGAAGAGATTAGTTCTCTTATTAAGACCCAGATTGAGCGCTACCAGGTAGAAATAGATGTAGCGGATGTGGGAACAGTTATCCAAGTAGGGGACGGTATCGCCCGAGTATATGGACTGGAAAGGGCAATGGCAGGTGAGCTGTTGGAGTTTCCTGGTGAGATCTATGGATTGGCCTTAAACCTAGAGGAGGACAATATAGGGGTTGTACTCCTGGGCCCTTATGCTCATATTAAAGAGGGGGATACTGTTAAGAGTACAGGCAGGATTATGGAGGTGCCTACAGGTGAGGCTATGATCGGCAGGGTGGTCAACGCCCTGGGGCAACCCTTAGATGGTAAGGGACCCATTGAAACCAGTAGTTTTCGTCCTGTTGAGTTTCTGGCACCGGGCGTAATTGCCCGCCAACCGGTAAATGAGCCCTTGCAGACGGGTTTGAAAGCTGTAGACTCCATGATTCCGATTGGCCGTGGCCAGCGGGAACTGATTATCGGTGACCGTCAGACAGGTAAAACCGCTCTGGTTGTGGATACCATTATCAACCAAAAAGGGCAGGATGTGATCTGCATCTATGTAGCCATTGGCCAGAAGGCATCAAGTGTTGCCGGGGTTGTAGAGAAATTTATAGAAACAGGAGCCATGGACTACACTATAGTTGTTGCTGCAACAGCCAGTGACCCAGCACCCCTCCTTTACCTTGCACCCTATGCCGGGTGTGCCATTGGAGAGCATTTCATGTACAACGACCACAGAGATGTCTTGGTTGTTTATGATGACCTATCCAAACATGCTGTTTCCTACCGGGAGCTTTCCCTTCTATTAAGGCGACCGCCTGGACGGGAGGCATACCCTGGTGACGTTTTCTACCTCCACTCTCGTCTGCTGGAGCGGGCCGCTAAGCTCAATGATGAGATGGGGGGAGGCTCGCTTACTGCTTTACCGATCATCGAAACCCAGGCTGGGGACGTTTCGGCATATATTCCGACCAATGTGATTTCTATTACAGATGGCCAGATTTATCTTGAGCCAGACCTTTTCTATGCAGGAGTGAGACCAGCAATCAATGTGGGTATCTCAGTTTCCCGTGTTGGTGGTGCAGCGCAGATCAAGGCCATGCGCCAAGTTGCTGGAAGACTGCGTTTGGATCTTGCTCAGTACCGTGAACTGGCTGCTTTTGCCCAGTTTGGTTCGGATTTGGATAAAGCAACCCTGGCAAGACTTGCCCGGGGTGAAAGAATGACAGAAGTTTTAAAACAGGGGCAGTATGTACCGATGGCTGTTGAGGAACAGGTAGCGGTTCTCTATGCTGGTGTTAATGGTTTCCTGGATAAGCTGCCTGTAGAGTCG
>JBASML010000306.1:0-2461 GCA_049656845.1 Syntrophaceticus sp. | reverse complement strand
CAAGCGGATAGCTTGTAATGCCTCGGCGAAACGCAATTGTTGACCAGGCATCTTTATTATTCAGGGGTATATTTACCAGTCGTAATATATCGAATTATATTAAATATTGCTTGACAAAGCTTGTCTATACAAATATAATCTTAATTAGAGATAAATTTCACAAGGATAGGTACAACCTTTATTATTATTAAAATATTTCTACTGATGATCGCACTCTAAATGTACTAATAGATGATTCAACATTGTCAACCAAACATCTTCTTACTGTCTAAAAACCGAACGCACTCTAAACGCACTAACAGACGAAGTAACTGATGAGGGTCGCAGCAATATTTCCAGTACATTTCCATCTCAAAGGACGGGGATTTGTTTTTGTTTATTAATCTAGATAACCGTCCTTTTTGGTGTTGCAGTAGGCGTTTGCACTTCTATCCTACAAGAAACCATTTATTCACCGGGTTGCGGATTGTTGGTGCTAGATAGTGGAAGTTCAACCCTGGTATAGGGTTGAGGAACAAACCAAAAATCTCCGATCAAAAGAAAAGTAAAAGAATATAATCAAGGTAACCAGTATCATGCTGCATCTGGTGATACCTCAAGAATTAGGATAGCAGATGCAAAACTTTTTTATAATAAATGGTCTTTGGTATCAGATTTCTTTTTATCTTTTTATATTGGAGGTTTACGTAGAGGAATAATGATGTTTGTGTAAATTACGTATGCCAGAGTGCTACTCAGAAGAATAAGGAGTAGAATAGCCACTATTTTTTCAATCAACATTTGAGATACCCCCCTTTAGGTTTTCGCCTCTAACCAACAGCTATCATGAGCCATCATTTTCACTTATTCCTGTATTTTTAATGTAACCGGAAAGAGAGGGTTTATTCTTTAGAGCACTGATGTTACTTAAATGGTAGAAACCAACATCAGGGTTTTGCAGGTCATGGAGAAGTGTTAGGTGTGTAATTATCGTTTATTGTAGCACGATATCAAACAGATGACATGATTTGCATTAAATAAGTTCGCATATTAAGGTATTGATACCTAGTTTGGTACCTTTTACACAGTTTCTCGTTCCTTGTAGCTTTTTTAAGTGCTGTTATTTGGTATAATCACACCAAACTGCTTTATTACTGAAAATTGACTTGACGAACAATTGGAGCGGTGCTATTATTGCTACGTAAGCGCGGGAGTGGCGGAATTGGCAGACGCGCTGGACTTAGGATCCAGTGGGTTAACCGTAAGGGTTCAAATCCCTTCTCCCGCACCAGAGTGTATGGTTTTTGTAGGCATGCTTGGCTTGTTTATTCACAGTCAGGGATGCCTGAAAATATGATAATGGCAAGCAATGAATGAGGAGGATCATAAATGCGCGCAACCCTGGAAAGCATAGAGAAAAACCAGGCATCTATTCATGTGGAAGTAGAAGAGGAAAAGGTGGCAGAGGCTCTAGATAAAGCCTACCGTAAAGTTGTGAAAAGAGTTGTAATTCCTGGATTCCGTAAAGGAAGAACGCCCCGCCCGATTTTGGAGGCGCGTCTGGGGAAAGAAGTTCTTTATGAGGAAGCCCTGGAAATCCTCCTCGCTGAGGCTTATGAAGAAGCAGTAAAGGAAACGGAAATCGAACCAATAAGTAGACCGGAGATTGACATTGTGCAGATGGAGGAAGGGAAACCCTTTATTTTTGATGCCAAAGTAGAGGTTCTTCCTGAGATTAAATTAGGGGAATACAAGGGTGTTACCGCAATATTGCCTGAGGTGAAAGTAGGGGATGATGAGGTTGAGGACCAACTTAAACTCCTACAGCAGCGGCATGCCAGGTTGGTTGATGCCGGTGACAAAGAGGTAGATGATGGGGATATTGCGGTTATCGAGCTGGAAACAAGAATTGATGGTGATATAGAGCCGCGGCTCACTATGCCTGAACAGCTTATAGAAGTGGGGGCGGCAAAGTTCATTCCTGGCATTGATGCTCATTTGTTGGGGATGAAGCCAGGTGAAGAGAAGAATTTTACCATGAATTTGCCTTCAATTTTTCATTATGAAGACCTGGAAGGAAAAGAGGCTGAATTCAAGGTAAAGGTTATAGCCATTAAGAAGAAGGAGTATCCAGAACTGGATGATGAGTTTGCAAAAGAAGTCGGCGATTATTCAACACTCGAGGAATTGAAAGAATCTTTGCGCCAAAAGATTGAAGAAACAGGGCATATTAACGCCAGGCGCATTTTTAAGGAGCGGGTTATTGCTAAGGTTGTTGATGGAGTCGAGGTGGATATTCCGGAAGTTCTGCTCAACCAACAGCTAGAACAGGAAACTAACCGATTTGTTCAGCGTTTGGCTATGCAGAAGGTCACTTTGGATGACTACCTCAAGATGAGCAATAAGGATGCAGATGGGTTGCGTCAGGATTTAGAGGAAAAGGCACGGTTAGCTATCAAGACAAGGCTTGTGCTTAATGCAG
>JBASML010000305.1:0-3796 GCA_049656845.1 Syntrophaceticus sp. | reverse complement strand
AGCCACACCCAGCGGGAAGAAATGAAACAGCTCGTGGAGCAGCTGGAGAAAAAATTCCCCGGTGTAAGGGACAGGCTCCTGACCGCATTTAAAAACTCCAATCCCGACTACCTCTGGAAGATGTCTTGAAAAAATTCCAAAGCTACCCTTCCCATGGACTCATAACCGGCAATATTAGGGTGTACACCATCCAGGTACAGCTCCTCCTTCACCCTCCCTTCGGGATCAGTAAACGCCCTGGCAAAATCCAGACAGAGTAGATTATATTTGTCAGCCAGCTCTTTTTCCTCCATGCGGAGGCGCTCTATTTTTCCTGCTGAATACTCATCCAGAGTATTCATAGGTAAAGCTACTATAGGACAAATTTTATCATCCTGCGCTTTTTTAATTAGCTGCTCCAGGTGATAGATAGTCTCAGCACAGGAAATTTCAAAGCGATAAGCATCATTGGTGCCCCCCAGAATCACCAAAAAATCCGGATGGTGCCTTTGGACATCCATTTGATACCTGTTTTCCATATCCTCCATAGTATTGCCATTAACACCAGCATTGATCAACTCTAGCTGGCTTCTACTGTTAACATAATGCACCCAGGAAACCTCTGGTCCGTAAGGATAACCATAAGTGAGGCTGTCCCCCAGGCAAACCACCTTCTTCCCCTCCACTCACTGCACCTTCCTTTAGCGTATTTTCAAACTCCGCAGCCTGTTGATCGCCGCAGCGATTTCAAAACCACGCGGCCTGGCATAATCCCCGCTTTTATCTTTAAAGGGTGATACCACATCCAGGCCATACTGGTCCAAGTCATTTTCAATACTCCTAATGGCATCACTCAAGGAATACCGGCCATTAAAATACTTTTTCCAGGCATAATAGATGATATCGGCAATAGCCCTGGTCTGGCTGGGATCTACCAACTGCTCTACATCATCGAGATCAATCTGATAGCTGCCGAATTGGACCACATCGAGTCCCCTTGCTCCCACCTTTGTTTTTCTTCCCCGCTGTGGGTCGAAACTTTCTGGAAAGGGCACCCTGGGCTCCAAATCTCTGAAACCCTTTCCCCTTTCCGGTACCCTAAGCGCTGGGTACTTCTTACATATGTTTTTTGCCTCTTTGCTGGCATCTACAGGTTTATACTCATCCATCATTATGACATGATCAGCCACATCTAAATAGTCCCCTGCCCCTCCGATGACGAGAATAGAGGAAACCCCCTGTTCCTCATATAATGGACGCACCTGGTCCAGGAATGGTGTGATGGGCTCTTTTTCTTTGGTGACCAGGGCCTGCATCCTTCCATCACGGATCATGAAGTTGGTAGCACTGGTATCCTCATCGATGAGCAGCAGTTCGCAGCCTATTTCCAGTGCCTCGATAATATTGGCTGCTTGGGAGGTGCTCCCGCTGGCATTATCTGTAGAAAAACGACGGGTATCCTCTCCAAAGGGAAGATTGTTGATGAAAGGACTGATATCAACCTTTTCAACCCTTCTCCCCTCCTCTGCCCTGATCTTAACTGCATTCTTGATAGTGATCGCCCACTCCCGGCCATCCCCTGGCAGATGGTTGTAGACACCTCGTTCCAGGGCATGCAGGAGTGTGGATTTTCCGTGAAAGCCCCCACCCACGATGAGTGTCACACCTGAGGGGATCCCCATCCCTCTGATCTCACCATGATTGGGGGTCTTGAAAGAAACCTCAAGAGAGGCAGGGCTTTGAAAGGGTATTACCCTGCCGGTCAAGGGAAGGTCACTCACACCGCTTCGCCGAGGCAAAATCGAGCCATCAGCTATAAAGGCAACCAATTCTTGCGCCTGGAGCGAATCCCTAATGTATTCCTGGTCCTCCGCCAGGTCAATATGTTCTGTCAGTTCCCGCTGGTTGAGGTGTTCAAAGAAAAGACTGTGTTTAGTAATTTCAGGAAGTTCCTGAAAGAACATTTTCTCAGCTACACTTCCTAGCACAGTGCGCCCCCTGGCTGGAAGCCCGCAGAAGAACCGCGCCTCCACATAATCGCTGTTAATGGCTATGGCACTGCGTTCTAAAACCTCCTGCCTTCCTGCATCAATAAAGATGAGGCCGCTTTTCCCAGTGCCCCTATTCCCTGCACAAAATTTCTTCACAGCACTATCAAAGCACCTGGCCAGGTAATCGCAGAGAGCAATTTTACGCGGCTTCTCCTGGAAAAGGGATAATGGAAACTTTGCTCGCTCCTGATTCACACGAATCCTGACCTTGGATGGTGAAGCAAAGGGGTCTCCTTGCACATGATCAATAAATAACTGGTAGTGTATAAAATCATAAGCTCCTTTAAGATCCTGGTAAGCCTTATAGCCTTTGTTGTTGATGCTGTAGATCCTTGATTTTAATTTTTCGCTGTTCTGCAGTTGTAACACCTCTTTTAATTGCCGGTGATTTTCAACATTACCCTTCTTTAACCTAATGATGAACATTCCTGACAAACCCATCTACTGCTGGACATTTTATAGTCAAACATTTTTACCCTTAGCTAATATAAATGCCTCATCAACCAGCAGAGAAACAAGTTCTGCAAAAGAGATCCCTGCTGCTTTGGCTGAATCCGGAAAAAGGCTGGTTTCGGTCATGCCCGGAATTGTATTCGTCTCCAAGACAAAGGGTTCTCCTTCATTATTTAACATAAAATCAACCCGGGCCAGCTGGCGGCAGTCCATAGCCTTATAGGTTCTGAGTGCTAATTCCTCCACCTTCGCTGCTGCCTCAGAGGAAATGCGAGCAGGTATAATATGATGACTCATTCCTGGACTATATTTTGCAGTATAATCATAAAATTCAGTTTCAGAAACGATCTCAATTAAGGGCAACACACGCGGATTTTTTGTACCCAGAACAGATGCGGTAAGCTCAATACCGTCAATGTATTCCTCAACCAAAACTGCTTGATCATAGTTGAGCGCCTCAGTTAACGCATTTTCCAGCTCACCTGTTTCCCTGACAATAGAGACACCGATCGCTGAGCCTTGTTTTGAAGGTTTTACCACCAAGGGCAGCCCTAGTTCCTTGATCAGGCTTTCCACTACACCCTCCCCTAACTTTTCTTCTATAACCTGGAAAGAAGGTGTAGGAATCCCTTCATAGGACATCACTTTTTTAGCGATTACTTTATCCATGCACAAAGCACTGGAAAGTACACCAGATCCCGTATAGGGAAAACCAAGCAACTCCAAAAGCCCTTGAATTGTGCCATCTTCTCCATATTTGCCGTGCAGAGCTATGAAGACCACATCTGGCTGAAAACCTTTGAGATCTCCCACAAGAGCATCTGCAGGATCTATTTCTTTTACATGATAGCCTTCCCCGATAAGAGCCTGGGATATCTGCTTACCTGTTTTTATAGAAATCTCCCGCTCGGAAGAGCGTCCACCCATTAATACTGCAACCTTTTGCGGTTTTTCACTTGCCACTAGCTTCACTCCTATGCTATTTTAGTATCACACTTTTAATATTCTATTACAATTTATTAAATACCTTAAACTCTTTTTCAACCTCACTTTACACAAATCCTGTTTTTCGTTATAATAATGGTGTTGATACAGGGGTGTAGCTCAATTGGTAGAGTAGCGGACTCCAAATCCGTTGGTTGCGGGTTCGAGCCCTGCCACCCCTGCCATTACAACCCTTGCGGGGTAAGGGTTAGCGGACTTTACGTTTATGCACCAAGTGAATAATATTGTTTTTGGGGACAGTATTGGGGACACCAGAACCGCTGTTCCCTTCTTTTTTTGCCCCTTTAGCAATATTATCCATCACATCT
>JBASML010000304.1:0-2601 GCA_049656845.1 Syntrophaceticus sp. | reverse complement strand
AATACTCAGGCTCAGAAATATTCTTACTTCCTTCGATGACTTTGAAGGAAACGAGATTTTATCTGAAAGGGATTTTCAGGACTATCAGAGCATTTATATTGACCTGTATCAGGAATATAGAAAAGGTGCTGATGGTGATAAAGAAACTATCAATGATGACATAGTTTTCGAGATTGAACTGGTCAAACAGATAGAGGTAAACATTGATTATATCCTTATGCTTGTAGCTAAATATCAAGAATCTAACTGTAAGGATAAAACGATTCTTACAACTATTGATAAAGCTATCAATTCGAGTATTGAGCTTCGAAGCAAGAAAGAGCTTATCGAACGTTTTATTGAGCAAGTCAATGTATCGACCAAAGTGGATGAGGATTGGTGCAAATTCCTGCATGAGCGTAAGGAAGAGGATATTTCAGCAAGTATAGAAGAAGAAAAATTAAAGCCTGAAGAAACCCACCGTTTCATAGACAATGCTTTTCGAGACGGTATACTTAAAACAACCGGTACAGCCATCGATAAAATTATGCCGCCTGTATCCCGCTTTGGCGGAGGCAGGGCTGCGAAAAAGCAAGGAATTATTGAAAAACTGATGATATTCTTTGAGAAGTATTTAGGGTTGGTGTAAGAAGGGTATATATGGTAGAATACCAGGTTAATTTTTATTCGTAAAGAGCATTAATTAGGAGGGTACTTATGGCAGTAGAAAAAATAGATGAGGTTTTTATTTCATATGTTTCAGATATATTGGCAGATATTAATCAGGGTTTAACTGGAACACAGATTGTGAAATATTGTAACTTACTCATGACAGAGGAGCTACAAAACGAGATGCGTCAATTTGTTTGATATCTGTTACAGCAGTAGCGTTTCTGATTAAATCGATACAGTCAACTGAAGAATAATCGGTTGTACTTAGAGACAAAAATATAATAGAAAAGACCAGCCACATCAAGCATTATGCTTAGATGTAACTGGTCTTTTACTTTTCCCCCGCTTGTAGCTGCTCACTTTAGTTTTTTTATCCAATTCCTAAGTGAACGTTTCTTTTTGGGCGAGTTCTTTTTATTTCCTTACAATCACAAAGGGTGTCTGTTGATCAGCGTTTCCCGCAGGATTCTTTTTGAACACTCGCAAGAGGAGATTAGTGTTGACCCCCTCGGTTGCTGCCAAGATCTGTGACCTCCCTAGATCATTGGCATCGATAATAGCTGTTTCTACACCAAAACGTTTTTTGATGGCAGCCACTACCTGTTCGGGATTTTGTGGCCCGAGAACTATATACTTGTCAAAGGGGGGTACTGTCCCAGTGATATCATCGATGAGGGCTGCTTGTTTCCCTGCCAAACGGTAAAAATCTCCTTGACGCCCCAGGATGGTTCTGGTTACCGAGCTTATAATAAAGGCAACGACAGTGCGCAGAGTTCCCTCTTCATTCATTACTGCCTGCAGTGCAAAGGGAGAGGAGAGGCTGCCGTCCTGATGTATGAATTGGGAAATAAGCCGTGCCCATACTCCGGGTTTGACGTCTTCTGGCCTGATTATTCTTCCCTGGGTGATGGCCACAACTGTTTCCGCGATCACTAAGATATCCCCTTTGCGGAGCTGGGGGGCGGCATATGTATTGATTACCTCCAGCAGGTCATCATCGGGTGTGATCAATTTGGTGTAGACAGGTATTGCCTGTACTGCCACCTTACTCAACCACCTTTACTTATTCTTTTTTCAGGGGAATGGATATTTCAGCTAATCTCCACTGAATACCCTTTCTTCCTACCACTTGGTAATAAATAGCTATCTTCATCTGGGGGACCACACTGATTAAGGTGGAAATATTAATATTGCTGCTTATGATAACATTTAATTCTGTAATGAAATTATCACCCTTTTTAAGGATCAATGACTCCCAGTAACTTTTTTTGCGCGTGTTGTTCGTGACCAAACAGAGATATGACTTGATTTCAATGTCATTCATGATTTTTCCGCAGTAGACTGGCTGACAGAAAACATTGTTGACCATCCCCTGTTGTTCACCTTTATTAATAAGCGGGATCAGGCAGCTGCAATGGATCTCTCCTCTGGCATGATCGTGTTGAACATTAAAATCATAAGCAGCTGCAGTATCCAAAAGAATGTCATGATTACCCAGGCGCCAGTAATAGACCGCAAGTGCAGCAGAGAGGGTGCCTGCACAGGCAAGAAAAGCCACCAGTAATTCCATGCCACCTGCCGCCTCCTTTCTTATGCCATCGATAAATGTATATGCTTTATTAAAGAGAGGCATAACTCTAAACAAAAAGCTTATTCCGGAAGTAGTAACAAATATGAAACTATTCCATATAATAAAGCGAATCCTTGTTGTTGAGGAGGCGAGTTTGTGTTATCGGTACCGAGCAAGTTTGCCTTGGTTGTAGGGCATGGGGAGGGTGCAACCACTTTAAATTCTTTTGATGCGGCACTGTTGGATGCTGGTATCGGGAATCTCAATCTTGTCCGCGTGAGCAGTATCCTACCGCCTGGTGCCCAGTATTCACCTGGACTTCAGATTCCGCCGGGAACCCCAACTCCAACAGCTTATGGATATATTACCAGCAGCAGTCC
>JBASML010000303.1:0-4478 GCA_049656845.1 Syntrophaceticus sp. | reverse complement strand
GTCCAAGGATCTTCTCTGGCCCAAGGAGCCTTCTGGCAACAACTGCAGGCAGGTCCTCCTGCCCTATATGCAGGCCATCAGCATCCACTGCCAAGGCAATATCCAACCTATCATTAATAATCAGAGGAACACTCAGCGAATGGGCCAGCTCCTTCACCTGCAAAGCAATCTGATAGAATTCCCTGCTCGATGCATCCTTTTCTCTGAGCTGGAGAAGAGTTACCCCTCCCCTAATCGCATCTTCTACAGCATCCAGGAGACTGCACCCCTGTAAAATTTCCCTATCTGTAACAAGATAAAGAGAATAGTCGATATCCAACATAACACCCATCTTGGGGCCAACCGCCACCTCAGCATCAGCTGCCCCGGTATTGGGGGGAATCGCCTTCGTAAACAAACCATCATTTACCTTACCGCTCATATCTGCTCACCCTCAAACCTGTACGCCTCATCAAAGAACCTGTACTCCAGCTCCAGAGCCCTTCGGTAATACTCCCCTGCCCTCTCATCAACAACACAATACTGATTCAACCCAAATTCTATTTCTTGCACTGCAGCAGCAGCCTCTGGTGAGCTATAGGTCTCCACCCACTCACGATAAGGGCTCTCTGGATTCAGCACTTTCGCCAGCTCATTCCCTATATAACCATAGAGCACAAAACAAGGAGCAGTAGCAGCTAGAATATGCCCAGAATCATCTAAAAAGGCTGCCCTGATCAAAAAATCTGTATAAGCGATAACGGCCTCCCCTGGCTCAACCTCCAGGCTAAAACCCCATTTCTCGCTGTAACTTTTATGAAGCTTTAACTCCTCTATACACGAATCAAGCAATTCCTTAAAAAGATAGATACAATCTGTACTAAGGCTCTTGGCTAACCCTGCAGCAAAGGCCCTTGCATAACCAGTGAGATAGAAGGCGTCCTGGGACATAAACCGGACAAACTTCTCCCTCTGCAGCTCCCCTGAGGCAATCCCCTGAACAAAGGGATGATTCAGTGAAGCATCAATAAGAGCCTTGTTTTTCTTAAAAAGCTGTATACTCAACACTAAATTTCCACTCCTTTATTAAGATTCTTGCCATTATTGCCATTAAGAATATTTATCCTATACCTGGCACCCTTCTTCAGCTTCTCAGCGGTGAGATTATAGAGCTCATCGAAAAAACAGGCTTTAAAAGTTGCCGGCCCCCGCACCCCAGAACAATCAGCAGCAAACTCACCTGCCAAGCCAAATGCTGCCAGAGCAACAACAGAAGCAGCAAAACAGTCTTCTTCAGCTGCAATAAAAGAAGCAACAACAGAAGCTAACATACAGCCGGTGCCTGTAATCGTTCCCATAAGGGAATGGCCGTTCTCCACATACGCAACCCGCCTGCCCTCTGTAACTAAATCTGTTACACCCGACACCACAGCGGTATTCCCGTACTTTCTCGCTAGTGCTACTGCATCATCCAAAACAGCACAACTTTCACCAACAGCCTCCACACCGCGGATCTCTCCCCTGGACCCTGCCAGAGTGCTGATCTCAGCACTGTTCCCCTTGACTACTGCCACACTCACCTCATCTAAGATCTTCCTAGCGGACTCGGTACGCATAGATGTAGCACCAGCCCCCACAGGGTCTAGAACCACCGGAATCCCCAGTGAATTAGCAGCTTTCCCAGCCTTGATCATAGCATCCACTTGCTCCTTGGAAAGTGTCCCGATATTCAAAACCAGGGCTTGAGCCGCAGCCACCATCTCCTCAACCTCTTCAATGGCATGAGCCATCACAGGCAATCCCCCGATCGCCAGAGTAGCATTGGCACAATCATTGACAGTTACCATATTGGTAATATGATGAATCAGAGGCTTTTTTGCCCGCAGACTGCTTATAAGAGTCATCATCTAAATACATCCTTTCCGCTAAATAATTAATCAAACTGATTCAAAAAGACCTGCTTTGGAGTACAGCCTGTAAAAGTGATTTGTCGGTCCCACACCATGCCCGATCTCCAGAGAATGCTCGATCACCTCTGTGATATAATCTTTGGCACGCTTAACAGCCTCGTAAAGATCACATCCCCTAGCCAGGTAAGCAGCAATTGCAGATGAAAAAGTACACCCAGTACCATGGGTATTTTTAGTGTTGATCTTTTTCCCCTCCAGGTAGTAGAATTTTCCCTCTGCATAGAGAACCTCTACAGCATCACCCTCCAGGTGGCCACCCTTGACAACAACAGTCCTGGCACCCAGTTCCTGAATCGTCACAGCAGCTCGTTTCATCTGTTCAATAGTTGTGATCCGCTCTCCTGTGATCACTTCAGCCTCAGAAAGATTTGGTGTCACCAGATCAGCAAGGGGGAAAAGCACCTTGATCAATTCATCCTTGGCCTCAGGTTGCAGGAGATGGCAGCTACTCTTGGAAACCATCACAGGATCGATCACAACATAGGGTGGGCTCCAACGACTTAAAGCTTCCCCAATCACCCCGATAATTTCTCTGTTCGATACCATCCCTACCTTGACCGCAGCGATCTCAATATCCTCAAAAAGGCAATCGATCTGCTCTCTGATAATCTCTGCATCAAGCTCTCTAACATTCACAACCCCCTGGGTATTCTGGGCAGTAACGGCAGTAATCACACTCATGCCATAGGTACCCAGGGCACTGAAGGTTTTCAAATCCGCCTGGATCCCTGCACCACCACAGGAGTCAGAACCTGCAATTGTTAAAACATTCTTCATAAACCATTCCCCCCCAGTAGTTTTGTTATCTTTTATTTTTTAAGTTTTTACAATATCTCCTCAGCAGCTTTACGGCCAGATAAAAGCATTCCACTGAAGATCTGTCCCATGCGATGGCCTCCAAACCTAACCTGAGCGGCCATTCCGGATTTGCTAGATAACAAACAACTATACCAGCCCAGAAGGCCCAGCTCCGACAACAATTACATCACAATTTAATGACTTGGTTAGGTTTTATAGTATGTATCAATAATTAATCCTTGAAATATTAGTTTCTTTCAATACCCTAAAATCACTCCTCTCTAAATCTCTATAAAAAAACTGGCACTCCTCGAAAGGTGGAGTGCCAGAAATATCATCGAGAACACTCCCTCCGCTGGTATTACCCAGATCAGGTTCTAAGGGTTGGCTTATCATAAGCCTCTCAGCCTTGCGGCACCCCTGCAGCAACTTTTTCTTCATTATACTATACGTCAGCGCTGCATGCACAACACTACCGGGAATAACTATTTACTTTTTTAAAAACAATGGTATTAACATACATAATACCAATATTATATAGCCAAGCACAATTACGCCAGAGCTATTATTTTTGGCGCCAGGATATAGGAGCAAAGCCGGAGCCAAAAGCATCCCCAACAGCGAAATCCCCTGCCAGATCATTTTGGTATTCTTTTTTGATTCCACCATCATTTACCCCTCCCTAATGCACATGCGGGAACAACACAAATAGCATAACCCAAGCAATTACACCGAGAAGCAGGGCTAGAGCAACGCAGTATTTCAGCGTTTTTCCGATAACCTCCCCTTCTCGTCCGGTCAGGCCAACTGTAGAAGTTCCAACAATTACTTTGGCAGGTGCCAACATGCTTCCGATAGAACCGCCTACAGTCTGAGCAGCAGCAATGATCAAAGTGCTCACACCAAGCAGCTCACCTATCTGTGTCTGGAAAGCTCCAAACATAACATTGGAATTAGTGTTACTGCCGGTCATAAAGGCTCCCAGCACACCGACTAGCGGTGCCAATACGGGATAAACCACACCCAGAACAGTAGCCACACCCTTAGCCAGTGTAAAGGTCATACCTGATTCCACCATGATAAAAGCCATCAACACCATAGAGGTAGTGGCAATACTGGACCCCAGCCCATTTTTAGCAACTCGACCCATAACTTTAGGGAAGGAGCCTTTTTTCCAAACACCAGCAATAGAATAGATAATCATCCCTGCTATAGAGGCATAGACCAGCAGGGCACCCACATGAGAGAAAATACCTACAGCAGAGGATGTTCCAGCTGCAGTTACCCAACCATAACCTGTTGCATACTCTCCGAATTCTAGCTCCAGTACTAAAATACTCTTTAAAGCATCTTTTAAACCAGGGATAAAAGAAACCGCCATAACGATCACAATCAGGGCATAGTAAGCGGCAAAAGCCAGGTTAAAGCCCATCTTTTTAGTAATCGTACTGCCCTTACCAGCGGTATCCCCTGTTTCTTGAGCTATAACATCAGCATCTGCAATAGCCTGTTCGGTGTTAAAGGCACGAACACGGCAAAGCAGAGCAGTGACAATCATCCCAATAATACCTGCCAGGAATGTAGCCAGGGATGGTTCCCACTGAGCAATAAACCAGAGAGAGACAGACATGGCACCACCAACGATCAGAGCTGGTATCCAACCGTGTTTAACAGCACGCCAGCCACCATAACAGTGAATTGCGAAGATAGCACAAAAGAGCCCTGCTACAG
>JBASML010000302.1:0-6868 GCA_049656845.1 Syntrophaceticus sp. | reverse complement strand
CCGATGGGTTGCGCCAGGACTTAGAGGAAAAGGCACGGTTAGCTATCAAGACAAGGCTTGTGCTTAATGCAGTGGCTAAGGCTGAAGGAATTAAAGTAACCCCTGAAGAATTAGATAAAGAGATCGATGATCTGTCTGCTCAGTATAATGTAGAGGCAGATAAAATCCGAGCGGACCTAGAAGCCAGCAACCAGCTGTCTTACCTGGAAGAGAGTTTGCTTTTTGATAAGGTTCAGGACTTTTTGGCTGATAATGCTGTTGTAGTTACTGAAGAACCAGAACAGGAAGAAAGAGGGGGGCCTGAGGAAACATTAGTTGAGGAAGGTGCCCATCAGGAAACCGGCCAAGAGGAAACACCACCATCTGAGGAAGCGTAATCATCTGAGATTGATTAAAGAATTAATAGATCAGGGTGATGAAAAGGGCCGCGGATTGCATATTTGCTGCGGCCTCTTTTAACAAGTGCATTAATTTGGTATATTAGAGATAGAATGAAATAATATTATGAGAGTAGGTGAAACTTATGAATAAAGCACAATATCTAGTTCCTGTTGTTGTGGAGCAGACGAATCGTGGTGAAAGAGCATATGATATCTATTCCCGGTTATTAAAAGATAGAATCATTTTTTTAGGTACTCCTATAGATGATAATATAGCAAATGTCATCATCGCACAGTTTCTATTTCTCGAAGCAGAGGATCCGGAAAAAGATATTTTTCTCTACATTAACTCTCCTGGTGGATCCATTACCGCGGGGATGGCGATTTTCGATACCATGCGTTATGTTAAACCTGATGTTTCTACAATGTGTGTGGGTTTGGCAGCCAGTATGGGGGCTTTCTTGCTAGCTGCAGGAAGCAAGGGCAAGCGCTTTGCTACTCCAAACAGCGAGATCTTGATTCATCAGCCCATGGGAGGTGCCCAGGGGCAGGCTACTGATGTTGAAATTCATGCTAAGCGCATCGTCAAAGTAAAGGACCGGCTTAACAATATCCTTGTAGATCTAACAGGTCAGCCTTTAGAGAGGATTCAAAAGGATACTGATCGTGACACCTTTATGGATGCAGAGGAAGCGAAAGAGTATGGCATCATTGATGACGTAATTACACATCGGGTTGATGAAAAGGTGTAATCCCTAAGGGAGGTGCGCATTATTGTACAAATTTGGTGATGAAAAAGGACAACTAAAGTGTTCCTTCTGTGGCAAGCTGCAGGACCAGGTAAAAAAACTAGTTGCAGGGCCTGGTGTTTATATCTGTGATGAGTGCATTGAACTGTGCAATGAAATCATCGAGGAGGAGCTGGGTGAGGATACCGAATTAGAATTAAGCGATATCCCCAAACCGCAGGAGATTAAAGAGGTTCTCGACCAGTATGTTATTGGCCAGGAATACGCCAAAAAGATCCTTTCGGTAGCTGTATACAATCATTACAAGCGGATTAATGTGGGTATGCAAGCGGATGATGTAGAACTTCAAAAGAGTAATATCGTTATGCTTGGGCCTACTGGCTGTGGGAAAACTCTTTTAGCGCAGACTCTAGCCCGTATCTTAAATGTACCCTTTGCTATTGCTGATGCAACATCTTTGACCGAGGCTGGCTATGTAGGGGAGGATGTGGAGAATATCCTGCTTAAGCTGATCCAGTCAGCGGACTATGATGTAGAAAAAGCAGAGAAGGGGATTGTCTACATCGATGAAATAGACAAAATTGCTCGTAAATCCGAGAATCCGTCTATCACTCGAGATGTTTCCGGGGAGGGAGTACAGCAGGCTCTTTTGAAAATCCTGGAGGGGACAGTTGCTAGTGTGCCTCCTCAGGGAGGAAGAAAACACCCGCACCAGGAGTTCATCCAGATTGATACAACTAATATCTTGTTTATCTGTGGTGGTGCTTTTGAAGGGATAGATAAGATTATACAGAACCGGACTGGCAAAAAGACCATCGGATTCGGGGCGGAGATTATTCGCCAAGAGCAAGAAATCGGTGAGATTTTGAGCCAGATTATGCCGGTGGACCTTCTGGGATACGGCTTAATCCCTGAATTTGTAGGAAGGGTACCGGTAATTGTTACTCTTGAGGCCTTGGATGAAGAAGCACTGGTTAAGATCCTAACTGAGCCCAAGAATGCTTTGGCGAAACAGTACCAGAAACTATTTGAGTTAGATGGAGTGGCTTTGGAGTTCAAAGATGAGGCTTTACACGCAGTAGCCAAAGAGGCTGTTCGCAGGAAGACAGGTGCCCGTGGTCTGAGAGCAATTCTGGAGGATATCATGCTCAATGTGATGTATGATATACCATCCAGGAAAGAGATAACCAAGTGTGTGATTACTAAAGATGTTATCGACAAAAAAGAAGAACCAATACTGGTAACTGAAGATCGCAAGAAAAAAAGCGAAACAGCATAAGGGGTGCACAGCACCCCTTAATTTTTTCCAAGGGTGTGTATAGTAGAAAACAAAAGGTTTAGCTACCACAACAGGTTATCTTAGTAATAAAAAATTCAAACTTAATAATATAGAGGTTAAAAACCACGCTTTCTGGTAATAATGAGGTGTAAATATCAGAAATTACCGGGATAGGAGTCGTGGTTGTTTTGAATAATCCTGGAATCAGTGGTTTAATTGGTTTCATTCAGATTATTTTTGTCATTGTTGTTGGTTTGTATTTTTGGAACCTTCTGCGCAGCCAGCAGGGAACCCGGGTGGCAGTGGACAAGGAATCGAAAAAGGAGCTGGAAAAAATTCAGCATCTGCGTAAGATTTCGCTCGCTGAGCCTTTGGCTGAAAGAACCCGTCCCCAGCGTTTTCAGGAGATCATCGGGCAGGATGAGGGGTTGAAGGCCATGCGTGCTGCTCTTTGCGGCCCTAACCCTCAGCATGTGTTGATTTACGGTCCTCCAGGTGTAGGGAAAACAGCAGCTGCCCGATTAGTACTGGAGGAGGCCAAGAGCAATTCTATGTCTCCCTTTGGGAAAAATGCCAAGTTTGTGGAGATGGATGCCACTATTGCGCGCTTTGATGAACGGGGGATCGCTGATCCTTTGATCGGTTCGGTGCATGACCCAATCTACCAGGGAGCGGGGCACATGGGTGTTGCTGGGATTCCTCAACCTAAGCCGGGTGCTGTGACGAAGGCCCATGGAGGAATACTTTTTATCGATGAGATTGGAGAACTGCATTCGATCCAGCTGAACAAGCTATTGAAGGTGTTGGAGGATCGTAAGGTATTTCTGGAGAGTGCCTATTATAACTCTGAGGATACCCATATTCCAGCACATATCCATGATATTTTTCAAAACGGTTTGCCTGCTGACTTCCGCCTGATTGGGGCTACTACACGGCTGCCAGAGGAAATCTCTCCGGCAATCAGGTCTCGCTGTGTAGAGGTCTTTTTCAGGTCGCTGTTGCCCGAGGAAATCAGAAAAATAGCTGTTAATGCAGCCCAAAGGGTCGGGTTTGCTTTTGGCCCAGGGGCATTAGATGTGGTGGAGAGGTATGCCAGTAACGGTAGGGAAACCGTCAATATCATTCAGATTGCTATGGGGCTGGCCCAAGCCAGAGAAACAAAAGAGATTCTGGCTGCTGATGTGGAGTGGGTGGTGAACAGCGGCCAGTGTTCTCCACGCCCGGAGCGAAAGATCCCATCAAAACCTGCAGTTGGTCTGGTTAACGGCCTTGCTGTAATGGGGCCAAACCTGGGGACACTTCTGGAGATCGAGGTCTCTGTCAATTCTCCTTTAGGGGAGCGTGGGGAAGTAAAGGTGACAGGGATCGTTGAAGAGGAGGAAATGGGCGGTCTGGCAGGAAGGCGTGTGCGCTGTAAGAGCATGATCAGGAACTCTGTGGACAATGCTTTGACGACTTTAAGAGGCTTTCTCGATGAGGATCCACGGCGTTATGACATACACATCAACTTTCCTGGGGCTGTGCCTACAGATGGGCCCTCTGCAGGTGTGGCTATTGCTGTGGGTATTTACTCTGCTCTTACCAAAAAAAAGGTGGACCACCGGGTGGCTATGACCGGGGAGATATCTTTGCTGGGTGATGTCAAACCTGTGGGGGGTATCGTTGCTAAAGTAGAGGCTGCCCATAGGGCGGGAGCTGAAAAAGTATTAATTCCACAGGAGAACTGGCAAGAGCTTTTCCGGGATGCACCCCTTGAGGTAATTCCTGTCCGGCATCTACAAGAGGTGATTCAGTTGGCCATTCTGCCAATCCGGCAACCCGGTCAGGTATCTGCATAACTTGCCGATCCCCTTTTCCATTAGTTAGAGAGTTCATGCTGTTGCAGGAACTATCAAGCTTGGGGTAGAATGTAGTTAAACAAACTTTTAACTATAATAACTATAAAACATCTTCCCAGGTGAAAAGGGGGTGGCAATATGTCCCAGGAACAAGATCAGCAATTTGAAAAAAGCGTTATGGTTCAGCGGGATGAGGATGGACGCCTCATACCATTGCTTCCTTTACGTGGTCTATTGGTATTTCCATACATGGTAATTCATCTTGACGTGGGGAGAGAGAAATCGGTCAATGCCATTGATGAGGCTATGCTTCACGATCGGGAAATATTTCTTGTGACCCAGAGAGAAGCTCAGACAGATGAGCCACGGGAAGATGATCTCTATCAGGTAGGAACGATTGCCGAAATTAAGCAGCTGCTCAAGCTGCCGGGAGGAACTTTTCGTGTGCTTGTAGAGGGTTTGAGAAGAGCCAGGATTAAACAATATCTGTCTTCAGAGCCCTTTATCCAGGTAGTGGTTGAGGAATTCCCAGAGAGTTACGAAAAGACCCCAGAGATCGAAGCAATGATGAGGACAGTGACCAATCAGTTTGAGGAGTATGTCAAAGCCGGAAAGAAAATCCCCCCGGAGACTGCGGTTTCTATTGTTTCCATCGATGACCCGGGGCGGCTGGCTGATATTATTGCGGCTCATATTAACTTGCGTGTGGCGGACAAACAGGCCATACTGGAGGCATTCGACCCCGGGGAGCGGTTGAAAAAGTTAGGAGAAATCCTCTCTCGGGAGATTGAGATCCTGGATCTGGAACGCAAGATCAACATGCGCGTTCGCAAACAAATGGAGAAGACGCAAAAGGAGTATTATCTTCGGGAGCAGATGCGGGCCATCCAAAAGGAATTGGGTGAAAAGGATGAGCGTCTGGCTGAGGTAGAGGAACTGCGGGAACGCATTGCCGAGGCTAACTTTCCGGAAGAAGTTGAGGAAAAAGCTCTCAAAGAGCTGGAACGCTTGGAAAAGATGCCGCCGATGGTTGCAGAGGCGGTGGTGGTTCGCAATTACCTAGATTGGCTTTTAGCTTTGCCATGGAATAAGGAAACCAAGGATCGCCTTAAACTGGATAAGGCGGAGGAGATTTTGGAAGAGGATCACTATGGGCTGCAAAAGCCAAAAGAGCGAATTTTGGAGTATTTGGCAATTCGGAAATTGGCGACCAAAATAAGGGGCCCCATTCTCTGCTTTGTTGGCCCACCTGGTGTTGGTAAGACATCTCTGGGGAGGTCAGTTGCTCGAGCAATGGGACGAAAATTTGTACGTGTTTCCTTGGGCGGTATCCGTGATGAGGCAGAAATACGAGGCCATAGACGGACTTACGTAGGGGCAATGCCTGGCAGGATTATTCAAGGGATGAAACAGGCGGGGACAAAGAACCCTGTTTTTCTCCTGGATGAGGTAGACAAAATGAGTACCGATTTCCGGGGGGATCCTAGTTCTGCTCTGCTAGAGGTATTGGATGCAGAACAGAACCATGCCTTCAGCGACCACTATATTGAGGTGCCCTTTGACTTATCCAAGGTTATGTTTATTACCACTGCTAATGTGGAGCACAACATACCGCGGCCATTACTTGATCGGATGGAAGTGATCCATCTTCCCGGGTATACAGAGGAAGAAAAGGTGAAGATCGCAGAACTCCATTTGATTCCCAAGCAGTTGAAGGAGCACGGGCTTAAACCTCATCACCTCCAAATTTCGGAGAATGCCTTGCGCACTATCATCAGGCATTATACCCGGGAGGCAGGGGTGCGTAACTTAGAGCGGGAAATTGCGTCCATCTGCCGCAAGACAGCTCGTAAAGTGGTTGATGACAAAAATTACCGTGCTAAGGTTACCGCGGCCAATGTGGACAGCTTTTTAGGTATTCCGCGCTACCACTTTGGAGCCAAAGAGAAAGAAAACGAAGTCGGTGTGGCCACAGGCCTCGCTTGGACCGAGGTGGGTGGAGAGGTACTCAGTGTAGAAGTCGGTATTTTAAAAGGTAAGGGGAAGGTTATTCTTACCGGTAAGCTAGGTGATGTGATGAAGGAATCTGCTCAGGCAGCACTCAGTTTCGTCCGCTCCAGGGCAGATGATCTTCAACTGGATGAAGACTTCTACGAAAAGTATGATATCCACGTTCATATTCCAGAGGGTGCTATTCCTAAAGATGGGCCCTCAGCAGGGGTCACCATGGCAACTGCTATGGCATCAGCTTTAACCGGCAGGCGTATCAGACATGATGTGGCCATGACCGGGGAGATTACATTACGGGGGCGTGTTCTCCCTGTGGGCGGTATCAAAGAAAAGGTGCTGGCTGCACACCGGGTGGGAATCAAAACTGTGATTATGCCAGAGGAAAACAAAAAGGATCTTGAGGAGATCCCAGCAAATGTTAAAAGGAAACTTAACTTTGTGCTTGTTGACCATATGGATCAGGTTTTGAATGAAGCTCTTCTGCCTGCTGATGACAAGGGGACGGGGGTCTTGTCATCTTATGAGATGACAAATGCTCAGGGCCCACGGCCCTCAATAAAAACTTGATATGATTTGAGTAAAACGGTGCGGCTAGAAAGCTGCACCGTTTTA
>JBASML010000301.1:0-5725 GCA_049656845.1 Syntrophaceticus sp. | reverse complement strand
CCCTTTCACACAGCTTGGGCTCATACAAAAAGCAGAAGAAGGCAATCAAGTTTGCTTTGATATGGGGAAAAAACAAAATCTGCCTGTATTAATTTTTGCAGCGGCATGTTTTTCCTACATCTATTTTTATGTATCATCAGGACAAAGAGCTATATCTCTTTACCGGTTAACACATGATATCAATTCTCCGGGTGTGGTTTTCAAGGTATCAGAAAGTACTGTGGGGGATTATTTATATAAAGCAAAAAGTGAATTGAATGGTTTTGACATAGTTGATGTAATGGGGAGCCAGCAGTTACACATCGAGAAAGAACCTCTTGGTTTATTTTGGGATGCATTAAATAAATACTATACGGAGCGATAAAGATGAAACTTTCTGACTTAATCTATCCTGATATGAATACTGCTCGTTCTGTGAATTTGGAACGGGATCAAGGTGCTATAGATGTTATATCAAATTATAGAATTACAGCCAAGACCCGGGAGGTACTGGGACGCTTTATTGATTCTCTACAGGGAGAGAGGGTAACCGCGTGGTCACTAACCGGTCCCTATGGCATGGGTAAATCTGCTTTTGTTAACTATTTGATGGCCATTACTGGGCCTTTGGATGACCAGATATCCCAAATTGCCATGCAAAAGTTAAAAGAAAATGATGTAGACTTACATAGGGAGTTATTAAACAGCATGAGCGCTATTGTTGGTAATGAGGGCTTTTTCCGCGTCTTTGTTACCGCTGCTTATGAGCCCATAAATTATACTTTAGCGCGCGGGCTGCAAAGAGCTCTTGCATCAGTAGATTTGCCAGGTATTACTGATTTGAGCAAACGACTGAAAACGATCATAGAAAAGAGTGTAATCGAGTCTAGCGTAGTTTTCGGTATTTTTCAAGAGATTCTTCATTTAATAGGTAGGCCAATGGTGATTGTAGTTGATGAGTTTGGCAAAAATTTGGAATATCTGGCACACCATTATGATAAAGGAGACCTTTTCATTATACAACAGTTAGCTGAGATGGATTCTGTTTATCTATGGGTGTGTCTCCACCAGGCCTTTGATGAATATGTGCTTGGGCTATCTACTGTTCAAAGTCAGGAATGGAGCAAGATTCAAGGGCGTTTTGAGGATGTATCCTTTATGGAATCTACTTCACAGATGCTCTATCTAATTCGTAAAGCACTGAAACAGAATTTAGAACAAGAACAAAAGGACCGTATAATAAAGTGGGCTGAAGATGCCAAAAATCTTATTGATAAAAGCGACATATCAAGTAAGCAGCAGTTTGATGTAAATACGATTGCTAGTATGTATCCTTTTCACCCGTTTACTGCTATCGCTTTAATAGAGTTATGCCGGAAATTTGCCCAAAATGACAGAACCCTGATATCCTTTATTTGCAGTGGCCATATTAATGCATTATCAGCTTATTTGGAGAGAACAGAAGTTGATTTTGCAAAGGAAATCCCTGCTATGGGTTTAGATTATCTCTATGATTATTTTTTTCAGGTCAACACTACTACATATATCAACCGTGCAGAATCACAGCAGTGGCTTGAGATACATGACAGGATAAACAATGCAAGCTATAATATGCCTCAATTGGCAAGGGTTATCTTAAAGAATATTGGGGTTATTAACCTTTTATCGTTGGGAGCTCTCGGTGTTAAAGCTAGTCCTGAAAATATCTATTCTATCATGAAATATTCATATAATGTTGACAGAGATACTGTCAGATCTTTAATAGATCACTTGATTGCTAATGGCTATCTTATTTACAGAGAATATGCGGGAGAATATCGGCTGTGGGAAGGATCAGATTTTGATGTTTATGGGGCAATACGGGAGAAAAAAGCCAAACTTGCTATTGTTTCTATAGATACGATTTTACAGGATTATATGCCTTTATCTCCGGTCATTGCTTCCCGCCATTCGTATAAAACAGGTACTGTTAGACGTTTTGAGAGACGTTGGTTGAACATTGAATATCTAACGGAAGATTTGGCACCTAAAAATGGTTATGATGGACTTTTTCTATATTCATTCGGAACTGTTGCAGTGCCGAGCCATATCCCAAGGCGATGTTGTGATGGCAGGCCATTATTTGTTGCCTATGTGCCATCTTTGTCGACTATACATGAACTTGCATTAGAGGTAGCTGCGGCTAGATCTGTTCTTGAAGAAAGTCCCGAACTTGCACATGACAGTGTGGCAAGAAAAGAGGTAAAGTTTCGTATTAAGGTAGCTGAGCAGCAGTTTCTAGAGCATATTAGTCAGATGTATCTTCCCGGTTCAGAAGACGTACTCTGGTATTCAAATGGCGAACAGATCGGGATCCATAATAACAGAGAGCTATCTACAAATCTTTCTGATCTTTTTGATAGTTATTATAACAAGTGCCCGTTCATACGAAATGAAATGATTAGTTATGAAAACCTATCAAATGTAGCTGTGAGGGCTCGGCGTGAATTAGTAGAGGCTATGGCAACGAGGGCAGGCGAAGAGCAACTAGGATTTAAAGGGTTTGGTCCCGAAGTTGCAGTGTACAGATCCCTGCTGCTCTCAGAAGGATTACATTTGTGGGATGAGGAAACCGGTTGTTGGCGTTTATCCTTGGAAGGAAATGACCATCGCTTAAGATATGTTTGGGAGGAGATTAGCGAATGCATAACCAATGCCGGTGATGAGGGAATAACGGTTGCTGACATTATACGAGTTTTGCGTGAACCGCCGTTTGGTATGAGGCAGGGCCCTGCCCCTATCTACATTAGTTTATATCTATTGGTTAAATCAGATGAAGTTGCGGTATTTCGGGAGAGGGCTTATCAGCCATACTTGACTGCTGCAGATATGGCGTTAATGCTAAAACGTCCAGAACTGTTTACTCTTAAGCAGTTTACTTCCACAAATGTACAAAGAGAAGTTTTCGACATATACCAGAGCATCTTAAGTACAGCTCAGATAGAAGATGGCCCTGGGCTGCGCAATGCGACTATGTTGGGTGTTGTTGGCCCATTAATCAAGTTTGTAAATGGTTTACCGGCATATGCTCGACAAACCAGGGATATTTCCCGAGAGGCACAGTTGGTTCGCTCTGCCATATTAAACTCTGTTGATCCCATGGACCTTCTTTTCAATGAGTTGCCCGAGGCTGTTGAAATAGATTTAAATAAAATAGAGAGGAATGGTTGTTTGTCAGGGGATATTCTGCAGAAAAGATTGTGTTCTGCGCTGTTAGAGTTGGATCAAGCATATCGCTGTTTGAATGTTAAGGTACAGGAAACGATACTTAATGTTTTCGGACATAAAAATCTACAAGAATTATATGATACACAGCGTGAACGCATTGCGCCTCTGGTAGATATTTGTGATGATATTGGGCTCAAATCTGTTTTGCAGGCATTTGCAAGAGAATATCAGGATCCGGCTGAATGGGTGAGGGGGATTGCCGGAATTGTGGTAAAAAAACCCATGGATTCTTGGAGTGATAAGGATTTTATTTTATTTGCCTCTAAACTGCGGGATTATGTTGACCGCATACAGCAGTTGGAAACCCTTGTTTCTGTGAATGGGCATCTAATAAAAAAGGACACTAAATTATTTAGTATAATGACGTCCGATGGTAAGGTTAAAAGAGAGGTTATCAAAACAGCAAATACCCAGCATGACAAAATACAGGGTATAGTTAGCGAAATTATGGCGCTGCCTAAGGACGAATCTATGGCAGTTTTAGCCGCTGTAGCAGAGAAAATATTTAAGGGTGATTCTAATGGACAATAATAAAGAACATCATATATTGGCCCTATCAGGTGGTAAAGATAGCGCGGCATTAGCTGTTTATATGCGTAATAAGTATCCAGATCTAGAACTGGAGTATGTTTTTACAGACAGCGGTTGCGAATTGCCGGAGACCTATGAGTATTTGAATAGAATTAGGGCTGTGTTGAATATCGATATAACAGTTATTAAACCTGAACAAGATTTTGATTACTGGCTTAAGTACTACAACGGTGTCCTACCTTCACCGCAAAATAGGTGGTGTACTCGCCAACTTAAGCTTCGGCCATACGAAGCTTATATTGGAAATGATTTAACTTACAGTTATGTTGCTATCAGAGCAGATGAGGACCGCGGAGGGTATCATAGTACAAAAGATAACATTGTACCAAGACATCCTTTTGTTGAAGATGGCATTATTTACGAAGATGTAATCAGGATATTAGAAGATTGTGGGTTGGGTTTACCTGCTTATTATAAGTGGCGGACAAGATCAGGATGCTATTTTTGCTTTTACCAAACGGAGGATGAATGGAAATGCTTAAAAAAGTATCACCCTATAGAATTTGAAAAAGCTTGTCGATATGAAGAGAATCATTCTGATGGCAGGATTTATACATGGAGAGGTAAGAGAAGAGGCAAGCCTTTGTTCCTTAGAGATATTGAAGATTGTAGGCCGAGCGAAAAACGACAAGTATCTAAAGAAGGTACAAAAAACAATAAACTATCCTACCTGCTAAATAATCTCAATGTAGTCCGGGGGTATTTACGATAATACATAGTGAGAACTTCACTATGCTACTCTAAATGGTTTGGGTTACTGGATTTATTAGAATGGGCAACCTTTTCCTATATTAGATAGGTGGTAATCACATGAATTTTAGCGACATGAATATAAAATCTGAGTATCGCTCACTAAGTGATAATATGGTTAAGGATTTCTATATTCCCTTGTTAAAAAATGCTGTTCTTTACAAACGTGCTGTCGGCTTTTTTTCTTCGTCTGCTTTGATTGAAATATCCAAAGGAATAACTGGGTTGGTTAAAAACAGCGGAAAGATTCTTCTTATAGCTTCTCCCTATTTGTCTGATGAAGATATAGAAGCTATCAACTTAGGATTTGAGTTGCGCAATGATGTTATTGAGAGAGCATTACGTAACTCATTTACACCGCCTAAAAACATCTATGAAGAAAAACGACTGAATCTACTTGCCAATCTGATTGCAAATGGTCAGCTAGATATAAAAATTGCCTTAACTGAAAGCAATAATAGAATTGGCATATTCCATGAAAAAATGGGTCTAATTTATGATAATCACAATAATGTTGTGGCGTTTACTGGTTCTATGAACGAAACAAGCACAGCATTTACACAAAACTATGAATCCATTGACGTATTCTGCTCCTGGACAATGGATAAGGAGCGGGTTTTTGCAAAAGAAAGTGCGTTTAACGCAATGTGGAAAAACTGTGAGCCTAATATTCAGGTTGTCGAATTTCCTGAGGTAACAAAAGAAATTTTTCAGCAGTATAAGACACCTAATATGGATCTTCAGATTGATATAGAAGAGTTTATGCAACCAAAGAGTAGCCACATGATTACATATAAAACAAAAAAGGTTGGCCCTGTTATCCCGGACGATATACAGCTGCATGACTACCAGCAGGAAGCAATCAATGAATGGCAAAACAAGGGCTTTGTTGGTATTTTCGACATGGCTACCGGAACGGGCAAAACGTATACGGGACTTGGGGCTGTTGCTCGATTATATGAGTATCTGGATAACAATCTGGCAGTTTTTATTGTTTGTCCCTATCAGCATTTGGTTGAGCAATGGTTGGAAGATATAGAGAAGTTCAATATGAAACCTATTGTGGGGTATTCAGCCTCGTCACAGAAGGACTGGAAAAAGCGATTAAAAGATGCAGTAATCGCTTTTAACCTTGGAG
>JBASML010000300.1:0-3865 GCA_049656845.1 Syntrophaceticus sp. | reverse complement strand
GAAGGGCCCCGCTCTTGCCCTTTTGCTCGCAGGCCCCGCCTTGAGTTTACCTAGTTTGCTTGTGATTATCAGGGTTATTGGGGCGAAAAAGGGATTGACTTATGCGGGTTTGGTGGTTGTAATGGCTACGCTTTCTGGATGGATATACGGGATGCTTTTTTAAATGGTGGCAGAGAAAAAAGGTGACTGGGATGGTTTACCGTCACTTTGTCAAGATAAAATACATGATGAAATAAATGAAGGAGGAAAATAAGATGGAGATCAAGGTTCTGGGAACAGGGTGTGCCAAGTGCAAAAAGCTTGAAGATATGGTGAGAGAAACAGTGGCTGAGCTGGGAGTGGATGCTGATATTATCAAGGTCACTGACCTCAACGAGATCTTGGAATACGATATCATGATGACCCCCGGGCTTGTTGTAGATGGGGAAATTGTCTGCTCAGGCAGGCTGCCGAAAAAAGATGAGATTCGGAATTGGCTGCAGGAAAGATAGAGTAGTGGGCAGCGGCTGTGCGTACTGTGTGACCGCATATGGTGATTCAGGGCAATCTATGGAAAAGGCTGGGGAATTAAAGGGCTTTCCTGATGCTGTGATTAAAAAATTTGACTGGATTTTGGATGTGATGAAATGGATAGTGATATATTTGAGCTGCGTACTCGAGTTACTAAGGCATTGGCTCACCCCCTGCGTTTGAAAATAATTGATCAACTTGACATTGATCAAGAAAGGTGTGTCTGTGAACTGGTAGATGTCCTAGACTGTGACCAGCCGGTGGTATCTAAGCACCTGGCTGTTTTGAGAAATGCAGGGCTTGTCACCTTCCGCCAGGAGGGGACCAATGTTTATTATAAACTCCGCACGCCATGTGTTAAAAAGTTTCTGGACTGCATCGATCATGTGCTGCAAGATGACATGCAGGCAACTAGAGAAGAAATGGCCGGGGTGTTCAGCTGTATAGATAAGGGGAAATAAATGTACCACTGCCCGGATCATTTCCATAAATAAAAGTGTTATGAGAGTGCGCCACCTGCTGGTAATTGGTAACAGTTCCTAAAAAGTTGAAATGTTTATGAAGGCGCAGGACTGACTCATCAACTGCAAATTGACGTTCATTTTGAGTGATTGCACCAGATTATTTAGCGCATAGATTACTTACCCTGGTTCTTTACAGAGCAGGGAGGCGGCGATTTTGATGCGTCAGCACTGAATCAAGTCGGCTCAATCTTGGATGGTGACGATCGCTGAAGACTCTTGTTTTTTTATGAGGGCGTGTTAAAATACATAATGGGTATATGCCCTAACCTGGGGAACGGCGGTCACCAACTCCATCAGATTGTTTATGTGAAACTGTATGAAAATAAAAGCGCAAATTGTGTTTAAGTAACAGATATGCGAAATTATTCATTGCAAGATACCATATACTATGGTGGTAGATTATAATAGACGAGCATTTCTATAAACAGACTGCTGTTCTCTGGCGGTAGATATGTGTATTTGATTGTTTTATGGGGGTGATCAGCGTTCCAAGGAAAAGGAGAAGATGCCGGGTAGAGTTTCTCCCTCCGGCAACATATTATAAGCCTGCAGGAGTTCCCCTACGGGAACTTGAGGAAGTTAGTATTTCTGTGGAAGAATTTGAAGCCCTACGCCTGAAGGATCTGGAAGGATTAGAACAGGTACAGTGTGCCGAACGGATGGGGGTTGCACGTACCACCTTTCAGCGCATTTTATATGCTGCCAGGACGAAAATAGCTGAGGCCTTGGTTGAAGGAAAGGCAATTCGCATTGAGGGAGGCAGGTATGTGCTCCTTCCGGAACGCAAGTATAGGTGTGTTGAGTGTGGGTATGAGTTTGAAGAGCCACGTGATGGGCATAACGGGATAGTGGTTTGCCCCGGTTGTGGCAAAGATACACTACACACGATGCGTGTCTCTAAGTGTCTAGGTCAGGGAAGAAGGCGCGGTTTCAGAGGGGGTTACTGCCCGGAGGATGAGAGTTCCGCCCAAAATGATGGCAGTGAAACGAGCGAAACCGGCAAGAAACCGGAAAGTAAGGATGATCTTGGTAAAAGTGGTGACTAAGTTTCTGGCATCTATCATCTTGTTTCAGAAATCTATTTTGGTAGGAGGAAAAACATGAAAATTGCAATGCCGCATGTAAGTGGTTTGGTTAACCCTCACTTTGGTCAGAGCAAGGAGTTTATTATTTTCGAGACAGATGGTAAGCAGGTTACAGGCAGCAATATTATCACAAACAATGACCTTTGTCATAATCATGGGGGGCTCGCCAACCTTCTAAAATCTGAGGGGGTTGATGTTGTTATTACCGGAGGAGTCGGGCAACCGATGGTCAGGGCATTAAAATCAGTGGGGTTTGAAGTGATAACAGGAGCATCAGGAGAGGCAGCCAGGGTAGCTGCCGATTACCTGAACGGCACACTGAAAACAGCAACAATAACTCTGTGCGTATGCGGTGATCACAACCATGACCATAACGATAACGAGCAGGGTCATTAATCCTTACACCTTGCATGAAATAGAGTAGGGTCAGCTCTGGTATCCATCGGTGAACCAGACCCGGCTGGGTTGGTGTGGTTTCTTAGGCTGTACTGGCTTAGCTGAGTTATCTTCTGATGAACCAAAATTCCACTAATTAATTAGTTGTATGAATGTCACAAATATATAATGTTACAAATATATCAAAAATAATGGTTTCCATTAAGGGGAACCATTATTTTTTGCCCATCATGAGGTAGTGTATAACTAAAGGGGGTACTTTGATGGCAAACTAAACACTGCCTTATCCATGTTAAGCCATTCCGTTTTTAACCATGAGAAAAGAATGGTAAATGAATGTAAAAGTTAATAACGCAGATAATATCATAGGAAATGCTGAATATCAACAAAAATTGATCAAAAATCGACTTATTTCAATGGTATTCATCAAAGGTAAATTGGAAAGTGAGGGAGAAATTATATATTCCAACACTGCACCGCAGGGGGGCAACAGCCGTCCCTTTTGTTATAGTTTTTAGGCTTGTAGGGTTTTTCTCAAAATAATTAGGGGGTTTAATGAATGGAAAGAAAATTGAGAAAGTCTGGCCTTGACATTATTGGTGATGTTCCATGGGGCACACATTTTTGCAATTTTTACGAAACTAAGCAGGATTTGCTTGATATACTCATGCCATTTTTAAGGGCAGGGTTGGAGAACAATGAGTTTTGCTTGTGGATTGTATCCGATCCTCTTGGTGAACAGGAAGCGAGAGACGCAGTAAGGAACGCTATTCTTCATTCAGATTCTTATTTTGAGAAGGGCCAGATAGAAATTGTTTCATATAACAATTGGTACTGCCGGAATGGAGAGTTGTATACAGAAAACCTATTTGATGACTGTGTTCAAATAATGAAAAATGCTCTCTCTCGGGGGTTTGATGGTCTGCGGGCTACAGGTAGTATGTCCTGGTTGGAGAAAAAGCAGTGGGGGATGTTTTTGGAATATGAACGCTTGTTCAATGAGATGGTTGATCAAGTTCAAATGATTCTATTATGCTCTTATGTTCTTTCGCGCTGCAGTGCTTACGATGTTATTGATGTAGTGAACACCCATCAGTTTGCCTTATTCAATAGGGAGGGCAGTTGGGAGGTGATCGAAACTTCCCAACACAAGACAACCCAACAAGTATTGCGGGAAAGTGATGAAAAATATCGTTCTATTAGGGAATTGGCCAGCGGAATGGCTCATGAAATAAACAACCAGATGACTGTTATTCAAGCATGCCTGGATCTTTATGTACGAGATAATTCTTTTGACTTGGCTTACTCAAAGATACGGCAGGCTGTTGAGAGAACAACTAAACTAAATAG
>JBASML010000299.1:0-1711 GCA_049656845.1 Syntrophaceticus sp. | reverse complement strand
AAGCGGGACTGCCGCGACTTTTCCAGCCCTTTATGATCCTCGTGATCCTTCATATAACGTATAGCGTAGATACAGATTAGCGAACCGATGATCGATATAATTAAAACCATTACTACAGAGAGTTGATCAATCATAAAGGCAGGTGTAATTGTTTCGAGTTGATGACTTGCTCCAGCGCTAAACTCCCACCATGCCAGCGGGATAATCTGAGTTAGGGCAAATATAAGAACAAGCCAGTTTTTAAGAGATAGTCCAGCATAGATATAGAAGAGCAGTATTGCATAGTCAAGAACAGTAATGATCGTACCCCACATTGGGTTTTCTGGTGTAAACTCAGTGGGTAAGCCCAGCTTCAAGAAGTAAATGGAGTTGACAATCAAAGCTATTGCTGTCAGTATCACGATAAGCCCGCGCGTCTGATAATGGCGGATGAGGAAGACGAGAATTCCGGCTATCAGTGGAAGCAGTATTGCAATTGCCAACATCCACCCCTGGATTTCCATATACTTTCCCCCCTTAAAACATTAAACTTGGCAGTATGTTCAGAAAAAAGTTATACTACCCCCCTTGAGATCACCTCCCTAAAAAACACATAGCCGACAGTCTCATATGCGACTGCCAACCAGCGGCCCCTATACTACCCCCCTTCCTTTCTATTCATCTTAACGCTTTTAAAAAAAGCGCTTTCCCCCCTACTTATAAACAAAACAAGAAACGTATCTATAGATTCTTATTCTTTATTTACAGTAAAATTCCTGCCTGTCCCTAAAATAAAATGAGTGTTTCGCCGGCATGATCTTAAATAGAAGTCATATGGTAATTAGGTTTTTGAGCTGTTCATAGCGGCGGTCGCCGATCCCTGAAACTTGCTTTATATCCTCAATAGAGCGAAAATGCCCATTGGTTGTCCGATAATCAATAATACGCTGGGCCAATGCAGGGCCGATCCCTGGCAGGGTATCCAGTTCCTCAGCAGAAGCGGTATTGATATTGATCCTTCCTCCGCTTTCACCCTGGACAGCAGAGGCACCGGGATCTACAATGCTCCCCTCAGAAGAGGTTTGCACCTCCCCTTCCCTGGGAACATAAATCTTTTCTCCATCAGCAACCCGGCGTGCCAGGTTGAGACAGTTTAAGTCAGCCTCCTGCAAAGGCTCTGCTCTGCCAACAGCATCCTCCACCCGGGCACCTGGTTCCAGAATATAAACCCCTGGTTTCTTCACTGCCCCGGCAACATGTACACCCAGGGCATCCATTTCCCCTGCTTGTTTCACCTCCCCTGCCTCCTGGACGTTCTCATCAACAATCACCTCTGATAAAGGTTCAGGGGCAAGTAAAGATGCAAACTTATAGCCTCCAGCAAACAGCAGGGCCGCAGCGATAATGAGAATAAAGACTTGTGCTTTCCGGTCCATCTCCCACATGACCACAGGTCACCCCTCTTCTCGAAACAACCGGGACATTTCATCCAATGCGCTCTGATCCCCCCTTTCCCACTGCAGAAGAAGTTTCTTTAATATAGGTCCTGGAATTCTCCCTATGGATGTAAAATTACCGGTGCGGCCATCACTGTGGACAACCCGGTGACAGGGTACAAATAGAGGGGTAGGGTTTACTGACAGAGCCTGTCCCACAGCCCGGGCACCCCCTGGTTTCCCACACTGATCTGCTACCCATTTGTATGGCCGCACCTCACCCGGAGGGATAGAGC
>JBASML010000298.1:0-1677 GCA_049656845.1 Syntrophaceticus sp. | reverse complement strand
TTATGTGGGAAACAAAAATGAACATTAACCAGGTAGTAGAGATTCGCTCACGCACCTTGTGCTATTTCGGAGTGGGAGCTCTCCAGAAGGTCAACGATATCTGTGATTGGCTGAAGAAGAAAGAGATCGATAAGGTTCTCATCTGTACTGACAAGACTGTTTACAAGGTAACAGGTGTCTGGGATGTTTTGGAGCCAGCCTTGAAGAAGCGTGGGATTGCTTGGGTCATGTTTGATGAGGTTGTACCGAACCCGACCGTTGACGGGATCGACACTGCGGTCAAAATGGGTAAAGACCTTGGTGCTCAGGCGGTATTTGGAATCGGCGGTGGGAGCCCCATTGATACCTGCAAGAGTGCTGCTGTTCTCCTGCATCCGGACAACGCCCAGTATAATGCTCGCGACCTTTATACCTTCAAATTCAATGCAGAGAAAGCTGTTCCAATCATAGCAATCAACACCACCCATGGCACCGGTACAGAGGTAGACAGGTTTGCAGTTGCCAGTATCCCAGAGAAAGAATATAAACCTGCTCTTGCTGTGGACTGCATCTACCCTGTTTTTGCCATTGATGACCCCGCAGTGATGACGAAACTACCGGTGAACCAGACACGATATACATCAATTGACGCTGTAAACCATGTCAATGAGGCTTGCACCTCTATCGTCACCAGCCCCTATGTGGTGATGATGGCCAAGGAAGCTGTAAGACTGGTTGCCCGCTATATGCCGCAGGCTGTTGCTCATCCGGATGATCTGACAGCTAGGTACTATCTACTCTATGCATCCATGATTGCAGGCATCGACTTTGATAACGGCCTTCTGCACTTCACTCATGCTATGGAGCATCCACTGAGCGCAGTGAAACCAGACCTGCCTCATGGCCTTGGTTTGGCTATGCTGCTTCCGGCTGTAATCAAATATACATACCCCGCTGTTCCGGAAATATTGGCAGCAATCTATGAGCCCATCGTTCCTGGTTTACAGGGTGTACCGGGTGAAGCGGAAGAGTGTGCAGTCGGAGTAGAGCAGTGGCTGTTCAATGTAGGTGTTACCGAAAAACTACAGGATATGGGATACACTGATAAGGACGTTGATAAACTAGTACACCTAGCCTTTAATACACCGTCTCTCGATGGCTTGTTAGGGGTTGCTCCTATCAAGGCTACTGAAAAGGTAGTCAGGGCAATATTTGAAGACAGTATGGTTCCCTTAGTATAAGCCGATCAAATGAGTTATAATTGCCGGCCGGATATTATTCCTGGCCGGCAGTTTTATATAATTATTAAAATATGTCGAAAAAAGAGGGTATTTCGTTTTTTTAAAGAAAATAATTTTGGAAAGGAGTGCTATCAAAATATAACAGGGGGTAAATTTATGGATATATTTAAGTTTATGGTGCCTGAAATTATTTTTGGCAGGGGCACATTGAGCTTGGTCGGGGAGAGTGCGCTTCGCTTAGGAGCAACAAGAGTTCTTCTCGTCAGTGATCAAGGGGTTGTGGATTCCGGTTGGGTTGACCAGGCTGTCAAGCATTTGAAAGATGTCGGTCTGGAGTATCGTGTCTGGTCAGAACCCACTGAAAACCCCAAGGACATAGAAATTGACCACGGCAAGGAATTGTACTTGGAAGCCGGCTGTGATGCTGTTGTGGGAGTAGGTGGTGGAAGTGCCATTG
>JBASML010000297.1:0-2122 GCA_049656845.1 Syntrophaceticus sp. | reverse complement strand
TAATACCCTGTGGGTCCTGGAGATTATCCAGTCCTGGCAGTTCAGTGAGATCCATCTGAAAGACCTGGTCCCCCAACAACTGCCGCCACTCCGCCAGAGCAGCCTGGCCCTGCTTATGGCCGGGGGTATGGCAGCTCAGGTACTCTTCTGCAACATTCTTTAGAAGACCTGCCAGCAGCGGCATTCTGTTCTCCCAGATGTCTTTCATCCCCTATCCTGCCACCCTCCCGGGATATTTTCCTTCTGCAGTTATTTTACCATACTACCGTCAATTGCTTTCCATAAAACAAAAAAACGCAAGCACCCTTGCGTAACATGAAAATAGTCGTCTGTTTTCATCCTCTGCTGGTGCCACTTAGGCGGCATGGGTATCTACCCGGAAAATAGAAGATCTGTTGCCGGAAGCCGGAAGTTTCCAGAAGCTGTAACCACTAGAGCTCATGATACCAAATCCTTTTAATCTTTTCTTTCAGATCAAAATAGCGGCTGTCACCAACCCGGGTGCGTACAATCTCTTTTTCACACCGCATACAAAGAAAGCTTCCCGAAACCATGATTCCCCCTGCAATACCCCTGGGAGGTGTTTCTTCACAGATTAAACAGATGGGCAGCAGGACTCCCTTTATCCGTCTGGAGGTCATCGTTTTCGTCCCCCCATTTCTTCCTTCTATTATATGCAGGAATACTGATCAAGCAACCGACTTCACTATCCTTTATCTTCTACTATTATACACCATGACAACACTACGCATCCCACAGTATCAAATATTTGAGCACATGAAAGCAGTGAAGAATGAGAAAGAGATAAAACACGAGAGGAACGTCACTGAATAAATCCCCTGCCATGTCTTATTGTATAGACAAAGGATTTAGCTAGTAACCACCGGATATTTGCGCTTCCTCACCATACTAGAATCCTTCCTATTAACCTTCATGTTTTTGTCACCAAAACCAGGCCTTTTGGTTTTTAAATACTCCAATGCCTTAAAATTAGCCCAGATGTGTTGATTAAAGCATTCATCACAGATAAAATACATTGTTCCGCCAATATTCCTTGGCTTGGCATGCTTGTTTCTACAAGCATAGCACGTCATGCCTGTTGAAGCTTTCTCCATTCCATCCCCCTCCCACTGGTTATTGCAAATGTCGTCCCCATACTGCTTTATTATGGCACAGTCAATATGTGTTAGTGCTGTGCAATTTATTTATGTGGCACGGGAAACATATGTTGCCGTAGTCTTAAGTCTCAAGAAGTCTTGAGCCAAGAGTCCTGTTAATGGGTATATTCGCCATATTTCCTAATATTCCTCCCTCAATTAGGTAAAAATTATTACATATTTTTAAATATTTTCTTTTATTTTGCCCCCTGGTACCTGGTCACCTGTTAGCAAGTTGATAATCGTTCCTGGAATCTCATCCAGTGGAAGAAGAATCTCTACTCCCCCATACTCTAATGCGGCTTTAGGCATCCCAAACACAACCGAAGTTTTCTCATCCTGGGCGATGGTGTGGCCCCCGGCCCTGTGCAGAGCCAGCATTCCCTCTGCCCCATCGCGACCCATACCCGTAAGCATCACCCCCACTGCATTAGGCCCCACATACTGTGCCACAGAATGGAAAAGCACATCCACAGAGGGGCAGTGCCCGCAGACCTTCTCCCCGGCTTCACAGATCACCTTATAGATCCCACCTGAGCGCTTGACCCTCATCTGGCAATCCCCGGGAGCAATCAAAACTCGGCCAGGCATCACCCGGTCCCCGGTTTCCGCTTCCTTAACATCCATCTCACAAGTAGCATTCAAGCTTTTCGCAAAGTGACTAGTAAAGCCTGGGGGCATATGCTGCACAACAACCCCACCCGGGGCTGTTGGGGGAAGCCCTGGCAGGATACGGCGAATCGCCTCTGTGCCACCGGTAGAGGCTCCAATGGCAATCACCTTGTCTGTGGATTCCGCAAGTGCTTTTTTGTGGATGTGATCCCGCACACGGGCCTTCCGTTTCACTCTTTTCCATGCCTGTACATTGATAGCTGCAGCAATCTTCACCTTTTCTCTGAGTTCCCTCATCATCTCATTCAGCCCTCTGGCGATGTCCAGTTGCGGTTTAGGGACCACCTCTACTG
>JBASML010000296.1:0-3843 GCA_049656845.1 Syntrophaceticus sp. | reverse complement strand
TCTTCTCTATTGAGAGGGGAAATCCTCTAAAATCCAAAAATACAAATCGGAGAGCGTTCTCGTGACGACCAATCACTAGAACCGTCCCCGTGATGGGCCCTTAAAAAGATAACTTCCCAAACAGCACCACAAAGAATATGGCGATAAAGATAGCGGGCAGCAGGTTGCCCACTTTGATATGCAGCTTATCTGTCAGCATATTGAGCCCGATGCCGAAGATAAGCAGGCCACCTACAGCAGTCATTTCGGTGATCATGGCATCGGTGAGAAAGGGTTTCACATAGACCGCAGCAACAGTGATGGCACCCTGGTAGAGAAAAACCGGCAGCGCGGAAAACGCAACACCGATTCCCATAGTGGAAGCGAAAACAGTTGCAGTCACCCCGTCAAGGATAGATTTGATGAAAAGAGTTGTATGGCGTCCGGTGAGCCCGCTCTCTAGCGCTCCCATAATGGCCATCGCTCCCACACAGAAGACCAGACTTCCGGTTACAAAGCCCTTGATGAAGAGGCCGTCCCCCTCATCCCCCTTGTCCCTCTCACCGTCCCCCTCACTCTTACCCTCACCGTCAATCTCACCGCTGCCATCTGTATTCCCGATACTGCACTCACTGTGACTACAACCTTTATCCCCAACATTCTCCCGGCCGAAACCCTCACTGTTGCAGGCACCACATCCATCGCGGAGAGCATTATTTTCATAATTGTCCCAACCATTGCAGCTGCCTTGAACTGTGACACCGCATCCGCTGCCCTCAACGCTGTTCCCGATATTGTTACTGCTGATGTTAATATTTTCGCCGATACACACCTGCTCCAGTTCCTGCCGATCCCCGCCATCACTAATGCTCACAACGCTTCCGCGGCCATCTTTACTCCTGATATCGCCGCCTCTGTCGCTAAGGTTGCCGCTGTGACTGCCGCTAAGGTTGCTGCTCTGCCCATTGCTGTTGTTGAAAAGTTTCTCCAGCTTTTTTCCGAAACTGTCAAGGCGCTCCTCAATCCTTAAAGCCTCTCCCAGAACCCCACCGCTTACAATACTCAAGGTCAACACCAGGACATTCTGGGTTTCCAGCGCCATAGAAAGGCCGATCAAAATAACAGCCAGGCTGACCCCCTGCATAATCACCGACTTGTATTTATCGGGAAACCCACCTCTTAAAAGGTTCCCCAGCAAAGCTCCCGCAATAATAGCTCCGGCATTGACAATAGTCCCTAACAAAGTCCTTTCCCCTCTACATGCGAATTTCGTTTAATTATACCATTAAACACGATTAAAACGCACAGTCACCAGGGGAAATCAGTACTGACGCATCAAAAATCGCATCAAAAATCGCATCAAAAGCCGCATCCCTGGCTTGCAAGGAACCGGCAGGTAACAGGTAATCTGCGCGAAAAATACTGGCGCAATTACTCAAACACCTTATGCAAGTGCCAGCTTGCAACTGATGTGTCACTCCTAAGGGGAAATTCACGAAACTACGCAGATGTTGTCAAACCACGAAGGTGGGAGCCAACGACCAACCATCAACTGACCAGGCTTGCTTTACTGCATTAAGATAGCCGGAGTTCGTCTTTTCTCCGGCCTCTGGCCTCAGATATCAATTCCCACCTCCAACCTTTCACATCGTAACTTTTTCCGCAGCAAATATACCCAATAAACCAGTTAGATCAGGAAAATAGGTAGCAAAAAACAGGTGGATGAGTTGTTATTGACCTTGCCAAACTCAGATCCATTCGCTATAATCCCATCTTTAACAGTTGGAAAGAATAAAAAGCCCGGGATCCCTTGAGAATAAGGGGTTCCCGAGCTTTTGTTAACTGATTAAAAAGTGAGTAATATATCTATAATTTTGTACTTTTTAAAATTTTTTTCATCTGCCTTGTATTGACAATCTGATAGTCAGTGCGGAAACCAAACGTTTCATGTAAATCGTCTGTGAAATCAGTTCTAGTATAAGTTGGTATGTAGCCATCCCCTTTTACTTCTAGGAAATTCATATCCCTCAATCCATCAATGATTTCGTGGTAGGTGTATTTACTTTTCAGTTTCTTTTCGAGGAGTCTGTAGATAACTAAAGCAATGAAACATGTCATGAAATGAGCCTCTATTCTGTCATCCCGGCTTAAGTATACCGGTCTGGCCCTGAATTCATTTTTCATAATCCGGAAACACTCTTCGATTTCCCAGCGTCTTTTGTTTACCCTAATGATTGCAGAAGCATCATCTTCAAGGTTTGTACACACAGCATAAAAACCGTCAAATGCTGTTTCTTTTGAAATAAGTTCAGTATTGATACTGTACATTTCATGCTTGGCAACCTCACCATCAGCAGTGCAATGGCTTTTATTAATGAACCTTTTGTAATCATTGGGGCTACATTTTTTTAACTTTCCAGGATTTAAATCAATTAGCTTTTGTGCTCGCTCTATTTGGGAATTTCGGATATTTCTCTGATAGTCACGGTATTTAATAGAGTAAGTCACAACGATTTTCTGTTCCAGTCCGTTCTCTTTTATCCAGCGCTCCTTATAGAACACCTTGTCTTTGTCTTTCTCTTCATCAAGCTTAGTAATATCATAAGTTCTGTTGCCATCAGCGAGTGACCAACCCTTTGGATCAAGAGCCCATTCTTTTAAGTGTTTTTTCAACTTTTTAATGGACTGTGTTGTGATAAACGACCGTTCCCCTTTGTTATTGAATATTCTGTTATTATGAGATGCCAGTCCTGCATCAGTGCATACAACAAACCTGGAAAGATTAAAATCGGATAGGATCTTTTTTTCCAAGGGCTTTAATGTAAGCTGTTCATTGGTGTTTCCTTTATTGATGTTAAAGGCAAGAGGGACGCCGTCGCCGTCCATGAACAGCCCCATTTGTACAATGGGGTTTGGTTTGTGTTCTTTTGAAGGGCCGTATTGTTTAAGACCTTCTTCCTGTTCGATTTCAAAAAAGTAATTGGTGCAGTCGTAATAAAGCACGCCCGTATTCCTTTTGGAAATTCTAAGACTGTTTTTGTATAAGAATGACTGTATGAAATCGGACTCTTTCGCCAAAATCTCGAGCGCTCTGTATATATGCTGGAGTTCAAAATCAGGTTGCTCAATAAACCTCGTGGAAAGCTGGAAGGTTGCAAGTTTTGAAGAGGGATAGATAATTCTAGCATAAAGCAATCTTGAAAGTATTGAATTCAGATTAAATGTAAATTTATGTTTTCGGGTTATTTCTGCGCAAAGCTTATCTAATCTAAGTCCATAGTACAGCTGTTGAAGAAAGAGATATCCACCATTGAAAGAGCGCTGATCATCCTTTGCAATGATTTTAGACGGAGAATACTTGACGATGACCTCTAGTTTTTCTTCCTTTTCTTTTTGGTTAAGCTCTTCAATATATTTTTTCGCCCATTCAATCGGGTCCTGACCGTCCAGTTTTTTACTCAATTCATCCACTGTGCCAAGTTTTTCAACAACCTTTGAAGAGTGCACACCATTTTCATAAGTGGATTTTATAACGTAAAGAGAAGTAGAATTTTTTGATTTTGAAATAGATAATCTCAATACATAACCCCCCAATCCTTTATATTATAACACATTACCCAATATTACTCAATAGCAGAACCATAAAATTTGACACATTTTAAATAAAAAAAGCCCTGTTCCCAAGGCTTCCAAAGATTTCGTTTTTTATTTAACTGTCAAAGAACCGATTTGGTTATTTATTAATGAAGTTAAATTAAACGGCCAAATCAGGATGGAGGATGCCTCCTGGCCTTTTATAAAATTTTGCTTTTTTATCTCAGTACATGTGGTACTTTGTTTTTCCCCTGATGGCCTATCCTCTGA
>JBASML010000295.1:0-7017 GCA_049656845.1 Syntrophaceticus sp. | reverse complement strand
CTCGATGTCTGCCAGACAAGGTAATAAAACAGGTTGCATATCAGATAACAAAGAGGGAAATGGAGTGGGTGTTAAAGCGGATAACAGGCTTAGTGGATACGAAGCCATAGGAGCCTTTGAAGCCGTTGGCAACAGTATCAAAGCAGGTAATAAAGTATTAAAAGTGAGTCTCACTCTCTTGATAGTAGCTGTGATTGCGGTCTTGCTTACCTGGAAATTGGCTTTCATTCAACAAAATTGGGAGGCTTTTGCCGCAGTTCTTCTGCTGGGATCTTTAGCTGCTTTTTTTGTCGGTTTTGAAAGAAACAATGTTTCTTCCAAAGAGGTAGGGGTAATTGCTGTGCTGGCATCTTTGGCCGCGGTCTGCCGAGTGCCTTTCGCTCCTCTGCCCGGTGTTCAGCCCACCACTTTTTTGGTGATCGTTTCCGGGTATGTCTTTGGTGCACGGTCCGGGTTTATGGTGGGTGCAGTAGCTGCTTTGGTATCTAATTTCTTTCTGGGGCAGGGTCCCTGGACGCCTTTTCAAATGCTGTTCTGGGGTTTGATTGGTGCCAGTGCTGGGCTGCTCGGCAAAATTCGCCCTCATGCGGAACGTGCTGTGATGATATCCTTCAGCATCATCTGGGGATACCTCTTTGGCTGGCTGATGAACATTTTCTTTGTCGTCTTTTTCATCGAACCACTTACCTGGAAAGCGGTTTTTGTTGCCTATGCTGCCAGTTTTCCCTTTGATACTCTGCACGCTGTGGGCAATGTCTGTTTCTATCTGCTCCTGGGACCCCAAATGATTAAGGTGCTGAAACGTTTCCAGGAAAAAATGACGTACATTGAAATGTAATATTTGCCTTGAAAACCCAATCGACACTTCTCTGGTGCTGGCTGAAATATAAACTCAGTATCACTTCCCTGTACAGCCTGCCGAGAACTTTTTTGCTATATTAATAGCTATTTGCAGGAATTGCTTAATGTTTGTCGAATTTTAAAGTATTGCACGACTGAAGCCGTAGATGCAGCAGATTAAGTAGCTGTAGTTTTTAAAAAATGTTGCTGATTAGGAATGAGAGATACATCTCTTTTTGGTTGGCTGGATATCTGGATGAGGAAAAAATACTCGAAAAAGGCCACGGAGGTCTATTTGCCTTGATGAATCAAGGACAGACTTCGTGGCTTTAATTTTATAAGTGGGTGTGGTGTGAGATCAGATGAAAAATTATATATTAAAGAGGATACTCTACTTAATTCCTGTTATGATCGGTGTTTCTATTATTACCTTTGCTTTGATCAACCTTGCCCCTGGGGACCCTGCGGAATTAATGCTCAGGGCTGAAGGAATGGAACCTACCCAGGAGGCCGTAGAAGCATTGCGTGAGGAGATGGGATTGAATGACCCTGTTCATGTGCGGTATGGAAAATGGCTGTGGGGAGTTTTGCATCTGGATATGGGGACATCTTACCGCACAGCCAGGCCAGTGACAGAGGAGATTCTTGACCGCTTTCCGGCGACACTGGAACTGACCATTGCCGCCTTGCTCTTTGTACTTCTGCTTGCTGTACCCGCTGGGATCCTGGCTGCCCTTTACCGCCATTCCTTTATCGACCACTTAAGCCGCATCCTGGCTCTTCTAGGGGCATCTATGCCTGGATTCTGGTTAGGGCTCTTGCTGATCTACTTTTTTTCTGTAAAATTAGGTATTTTTCCGGTGATGGGGAGGGGAAGTCCCAGGCACCTGGTTTTGCCTGCTGTGACCCTGGGTTTTGCTATGGCTGCTGTTTATGCCAGACTGCTCAGAGCCAGCATGTTGGATGTGCTGGGTCAGGATTTTATAAAAGTGGCCAGGGCGAAAGGACTTCATGAGAAGTGGGTAATCGGGCGCCATGCCTTAAAAAATGCCGTTCTCCCTGCAGTGACCATGTTCGGGATGAGTTTTGGGGGCTTGCTGGGCGGCTCTGTGATCATCGAAACCATCTTTGCCTGGCCCGGGATCGGGAAGTTTGCTGTGGACTCCATCTTTAATAGGGATTATCCTGTGATCCAGGGGTATGTTCTTTTTATGGCATTAATTTTTGTGGTTGTCAATTTACTTGTTGATATCTCATATGGGTTGCTGGATCCGCGGATCCGCCTGGAAAGGAGAAGTTGAAATGGCCAGTAAAGTTAATGGCCTGTTTTCGTCTCCGCTGGACGAGCATTTAAGTACAGGAGTGGAAATAGGAGATGAAAGCCTGCTGCGCGGCGCAGTCAGAAGGTTGAGCAAAGACAAGCTTGCCCTGCTGGGATTGGTGATTGCGAGCTTGATTATCCTAGTAGGAATATTTGCGCCCTATTTGATGCCTAATGACCCGGTAAGAGTGTCGCTGGATCAGCGGCTTGCCCCTCCTTCTTCGTCATATCCTCTGGGGACAGATCACCTTGGACGCTGTCTTCTCTCTCGCCTGATTTACGGCACCAGGGTATCTTTGAGTACAGCAGCTATCGCTCTCTCCGTGATTATGCTGATCAGCATCCCGGTGGGTACTATAGCAGGGTATATGGGGGGATGGGTGGATAACCTGTTGATGCGCCTGGTCGATATTCTGCTTGCTTTCCCCAGTCTGATCCTCGCCCTGGTAATTGCCGGTATGCTGGGGCCGGGCTTGATCAATGTGATGCTGGCGGTATCAGCGGTGGGCTGGGTGGGGTATGCGCGGGTGATCCGCGGCCTTGTGCTTTCAGTTAAGGAGAAAGAATATGTTATGGCTGCCCGGGCCTGCGGGACTCCGGAGTGGGCGATTGTAATTAGGCATATCTTGCCCAATGTCCTTTCTCCGGTGATTGTCCTGGCCACCTTGGATATCGGCAGTCTGGTTCTTTCCATCTCCGGGCTTTCCTTTCTAGGGTTGGGTGCCCAGCCGCCGACCCCGGAGTGGGGTTCGATGCTCAATGATGGCAGACCCTACATGCAGGTTGCTCCGCAGTTGATGATCTATCCCGGTGTAGCAATCATGACCGTTGTACTGGCTTTCAACCTGTTAGGTGATGGGCTGCGGGATGCCCTGGATCCCAGAGGGACAGATCAGGCATAATTTTGCCGGAGAAAAGTTTATACCAGCAGGAGATATAATAAGTCTGTCGAAATATCTACTAGTAGAAAATATAATATTAAGGAACTAACCACGGAGGTTATGCTCCCTGAGAACAGGGAAAGACTTCCGTTTTTTATTTTTGATACTTTATACTTATATGACACTGTGTCCGGAGAGGCGGCGAGCTTTGAGATAGACACCTGTGCTGTTATGGCAAAGCAAATTTGGTGGTTGGTCATTAGTAGTTTGTCGTTGGAAAAAAGTTTGGTTAAGACATGGGTAACAGAAATGGTTCAACAATGGTTCAACACAGGAGGCTTTTAAATTGACACTTGAAACTGTACTGGAAGTAAATGATCTAACAACCCGTTTTTATACCAGACATGGTGAAGTCCATGCGGTTAATGGGGTAAGTTTTGAGATTGCCGCGGGTGAAACCCTTGGTCTGGTAGGAGAGAGTGGGAGTGGGAAAACTGTGACCGCCCTCTCTTTGGTTGGCCTGATTGACCCGCCGGGAGAGATATATTCAGGAGAAGTCTTACTGGATGGGCAAAATCTCTTGGAACTACACAGAAAACAGCTGCGGGAGATCCGCGGCAAAGAGATCGCTTTTGTCTTTCAGGATCCCTTGTCCTCCCTCAACCCGGTGCTCTCTATCGGCACCCAGCTCACTGAAACCATTATCTCACATGAGAAGGTAACCAAGGAAACAGCGCGGCTGCGGGCAGTGGATCTATTGGGCAGGGTTGGCCTTCCAGGTCCAGAGAAACTTCTGCACCGCTATCCATTCCAGCTTTCTGGAGGGATGCGCCAGCGGGTGATGATTGCCATGGCCCTTTCACTCCATCCCCGTATACTGATTGCTGATGAGCCTACAACAGCCCTTGATGTCACTGTTCAGGCCCAGATTCTGGCAGAGATGAGGAGACTGAAAAGGGAGTTTGGCACAGCTATCCTTCTCATCACACATGATCTGGGTGTGGTGGCTGAACTGGCAGACAGTGTTGCTGTGATGTATGCGGGTTCTATAGTGGAGATGGGAAGTATTGCAGATATATTCGAAAGACCCGGTCATCCCTATACCCGGGCACTGCTTAAGTCTATACCCCGTCTTTCCTGGAACAGTACCTTTTTAGAACCGGTTAAGGGGCAGCCTCCTAGTATGCTCAATCCCCCTGACCACTGTGCGTTTTTACCCCGCTGCTCGCAGGCAAATTCTGTATGTTATGAGGGAAAACCGCAGTTACAGGCCTTAGGTTATAATCATCTGGTGGCCTGTTATTGTGCCGGAGCGGAGCGACAGGAGGCCATTTTGGCATGACACTGCTGCGAACAGAAGACTTGGTTAAATATTATACAGCAGGAGGGGGTTTGTTCTGCAGGGGTTCCTTGAAGGTGCATGCTGTGGATGGAGTTACCATCAGCATTGAAAGGGGAGAAACCCTGGGGCTGGTTGGAGAGAGCGGCTGCGGCAAAAGTACACTGGGGAGACTGCTCGCCAGATTGGAGGACCCTGATGCGGGGAAGATATTTTTTGACGGCCAGGAGATCACCGACTGCACCGGAGAAGAGCAACGCCTCCTGAGGAGCAAGATCCAGATCATCTTTCAGGATTCCTACTCCTCTCTGGATCCACGCCAGACCGTAGGGGGAATCATCATGGAACCCCTGGCCAATTTCGATGTGGGCAGCCGGCAAGAGCGGAAAGAGAAGGTGGCAAAACTCCTGGAGATAGTGGGATTAGAGCCTACACATATCTCTCGCTACCCTCACGAATTCAGCGGCGGCCAGTGCCAGCGAATCAATATCGCCCGTGCCCTGGCCCTGACTCCGGAATTGATCATCTGTGATGAACCGGTTTCCAGCCTTGATGTCTCCATTAGGGCGCAGATCTTGAACCTGCTCAAGAAACTAAAAAAAGATTTTGGACTTGCTTATTTGTTTATATCACATGACCTGGCTGCAGTGAGCTATATGGCTGATCGGATTGCGGTGATGTATCTGGGCAAGATAGTGGAAGTACTGGATGCCGGCGATTTCGCCAGTCGCTCCTGTCATCCGTACTCCTGGGCATTGCTGGCAGCGGTTCCCGTTCCGGAAATCCGCAAGAGGGATTTTGAGCGGAAGATTCTCTATGGAGAGCCGCCAAATGCAGTGAATCCACCTGATGGCTGTCGTTTCCATCCCCGCTGTCCGCGGGCTGGGGAGATCTGCCGCGAGAATGAACCGGAATTGAGGGAGGTGGAAGATGGGCATTTTGTTGCCTGCCATCTGGCGGGCAGGATTGATAGGATTTAGGATTTCCATAAAGAAGATTAGAGGGGGATATTTTATTGAGGGCTAAAAAAGCTGTTGTTTTATTGGTGGTCACTGCATTTTTAATGATGATGGCGGTAGGATGTGGGGATGATGCAGCTAAAACCCCACAAGAGGAAGAAAAACCGCTTACTGTTGGGTGGGCGCAATGGTGCGATAACCTTGACCCAGGTGATGGGTATAATGGCTGGTATACAATGGAATTTGGCATGGGGGAAACCCTAGTCAAAACTAGTGAAGGGATGAAGATCGAGCCCTGGCTTGCGGAATCCTGGGAAAAAGTCGATGATAACACATGGAAGATTAAGATCAGGGATAATGTTAAGTTTCACAATGGGAAAAATGTTGATGGAGCAGCTGTAAAGGCATCTCTGGAGCGCACCATCGAGATGAATAAGAGAGCACCGGGTCTTTTGGATATTGCCTCCATTGAAACTGAGGGAAATGAGATTATTGTTAAAAACAACAACCCAAACCCGTCCTTTATTTCATCACTGGCTGATCCTTTTGCTACCATTGTTGATGTTGCAGCTGCTGAGGAAATGGGAGAGAAATTTAAAGATGATCCGGTTCTTACCGGTCCATTCAAGTTGAAGAAATACGTGAAGGATGAGCGTGTGGATGTAGTCCGCAACGAAGACTACTGGGGTGAAAAAGCGAAGCTGAAGGATGTTATATTTAAACACATTCCAGATGCTAATACAAGGATGATGGCACTGCAGTCAGGTGAGGTCCAGGTGGCAGATAAGGTCCCTGCTGAGCAGATAGATGTGCTGGAGAAAAATAAAAATTTAAAAGTGTTAAGTGAGTCTTCAGTACGGGTGCATATGCTTATTTTCAATTTAAAAAAGTTTGGCCTGGATGATATTAATGTTCGTAAGGCTATCAATATGGCCATCAATAGAGATGACCTTGCCCAAAAGGTGATGTCCGGAAGCGGCATCCCTGCCGTGGGTCCCTTTCCACCGGTGCTTCCCTTTGGGAGCGGACTAAAAGGTTATGACTACAATGTTGAAGAGGCGAAAAAACTACTGGATGAAGCGGGCTGGAAACCGGATAGTGACGGCATATGCCAGAAAGAAGGTAAGAAACTTGAGTACACCTTCCTTTCTTATAAGAGCAGACCAGAACTCCCGGTGCTCATGGAAGCGATTCAGAGCCAATTAAAAGATATCGGGATCAAGATTGAAATTAATAATGTTGAAAACGCCTCCGAAGTGATGAAGAGTGGAGATTTTGATGGATGCATATACAGTTTCAGTACTGCTCCTACAGGAGACCCTCAGTACATGCTGGAAACCATCTTTATGAGCGGGGGCGATAATAACTTCGGGTTTTATAGCAATGAGAAACTCGATGCCTTGGGTAAGAAACTGCAGTCTGCCTTTGATACTGAGGAAAGAAACAATATAGCCAAAGAGGCGCAGCAGATACTCATTGATGATGCTGCGTTTGCATTCCTTGTTCACCCGAAAATTATCACAGCAGTGAACAAAAGTGTGGAAGGATTGGAAATAACGCCTACAGAATACTACTTCTTAAACTCAAAGGTCAGTTTTAAAGGGTAAGCTATGCAAGATAAAGGCTGGTTTATTATCAGGTTGACACTCATGCCTCCCTTGCGGCACTGTCAGATAA
>JBASML010000294.1:0-4555 GCA_049656845.1 Syntrophaceticus sp. | reverse complement strand
GTCCTACACCTGGACAGCGATTGGACGAAAAACCTGGAGTATTTCCTGGAACTGCCCGCGGGAAAGGTTGCCATCGAACTGGATGGCACCACAGATATCTTCAAAGCCCACCAAGTGCTCCGCGGCCACACCTGTATTATTGGAGATGTAGGGGCACCCCTCTTCACAATAGGTACACCCCAGCAGATAAGCGATTACTGCCAAAAACTGCTCCATGAGCTGGGAAGAGACGGCGGTTTCATCCTCGGCTCAGGCTGCCACATCCCCCTGCAAGCCAAACACGAAAACGTAGACGCCTTCTTCCACTCCATACAATCACAATCACCGCAATCACCGGCAATCACCGGGACGGTTCTGGTGATGGGTCCAGGTACAAAGTCCATCGGGGGGACCAATCAGGGGGACGGTTCTGGTGATTGGTCCAGGTACAAAGTCTTGCCATCACCAGTCGCCATCATGGGGATGGGAGCGACCAAGCCAGGTTGGGAAACATAGTGGGTGGGAATCCCACCGGACAAGGTTTAGCCAACCATCCGTAGTCAGCCTTGGGGACATCATGGGGATGGGAGTGACCAAGCCAGGTTGTGACACAGAATATTCCAGGTGGCGATCTCCCAGATGCCAGTCACCAAAAGGCCCCAAAAGGCCGAAGCTATCATACCAACATATACAAGGGTTGTCCGTACCTGGTGATTGCCACCAACTACGCATTCCGCTCCATCATAGATCACAGAATAGATTACGGGTCGGTTTCCAGGTGACTGTCAACAAACAGGCGAAAAGGAACTAATTTACTATATGCATACGGTGAGCGGTTTTTTGCTATAATGTGAATGTTTCAATACCGCTTATCCAGCTGCCAGAATAGGCAGATATAAATAAACAGCCGGACAGAGCACAGCAATGCCGCTAAGAGGGTGTATAACCAAAAATAGCTTATTTGTGGACACTAATTGTATCAGAACAGAATTGTATCAGAACAGAAAGGAAGGTTACATCATGGCTAATCAGGATCGTGAATGCTATCTCTACATGTGCCCGAATTACCCCCGCTGCTGCCGCGCCAAAGGGCGTGGTTGTACACTAGAACGAGATGAGGAGCAAGAGAAGCTCTGGATTAAGGAAGAAGAATGCAATGAAGAAAATGGCTACCCGTTTTTTGTTGAGGACATAAGAACAAAGCGCTACCGCCGACCTGAGTAAATCGGCGTCTCAATTAAAGAGGCGCAAAGCGCGATTAAGAAATTTTTGAAATTAATTTAGTTTTTTGGATACAGGTTAAAAAAAGCCATCGCTTTGTTTTTCCCCTGATGGTCTATCCCTTTGATGTTCGGTGATTGCTGCTGTGTGCTTGTACATGGGCCAATCATTAGAACCCTCCCCCTGATTGTGCTTGTACCTGGACCAATCACCAGAACCGTCCCCCTGATTGCTCCATGATAGGCTTAAAATAATGCTGTTCAATAAACCCTCAATATGTTAATATTAACATCAAAGTATAAAATTTAGAAAAGAGGTGAATAGACTTGGCCTGGAGTATTGCTAAATTTTCTGGCGAAGAGATTGTTGAGATAGCATTGCAAATGGAAGAGTCAGGCAAAGAATTTTATGAAAAAGCCCTTGAATATGCTAAAAGTAATAAGCTAAAAGAGATATTGACTTATCTTGCAAAAGAAGAAGAAGAGCATGCTAAAACCTTTAGTAAATTAGGAGAAAAGATTAAGAAGACTTTCCAACCTAATGAGCAGTATGTTGGGGAATATGGAGAATATGTAAAATCGCTGATTAATAGCCACATATTTAAATTAAATGAAGTAGAAGATATGATTAAAAGGATTAAGGACGATCAGGATATTGTACGGTTTGCAACTAATTTCGAAAAGGATTCAATTGCAATCTTTCAAGAATTCAAGAATGCAGCCAATGAAGAAGCAGCAGAACTGCTAGAGAAACTCATCAACGAAGAAAAGAAACATGTTGAAAGAATCAGCGCGTTGTTTAACGATAAGTAATTCTACCATGTTATGAAGAAAGTTATGAAGAAAAGGGAAAAGGGGTGCCTAATCTCAATTTTTTAAGGAAGAATCCCAAAAAACAGGCACATGTACATATATATAAAAAGGCAAGGGAAAATGACCTTGCCTTTTTAGTTTGCCCCGCATGTCTGCTTGGTTCTGCGAGAGGGATAACGCCGTAGAAAACTATCTGGTGCGGTAGTTGGTTGAAACTTTGTACCTGGGCCAATCACCAGAACCGTCCCCCTGATTGGCCCTGACCGCAGGTGTTTCCAGCCCTTCCCAGGTGACTGTCACCAGTAAAAATATGGGTATAGATCGAAACCAGCTCGGTTTTCATGCCATAATAACCGGAAGCATCCGATGGCCTAGTTAGCCGGCCTATGATGGGGCCATTTGTTTGCTTGTACCTGGACCCATCACCAGAACCGTCCCCCTGATTGGCATTGGCTGGTGATTGGCAGGTTGTAACCTCTACTATTAAAACCACATATGATATAAAAATTACCATTCTTTCCGACCATGGCTTTATATGATCAGGGGATCCGGAAGGACAGAAAGGGTCCTCCTAAAAACCATGTAAGGGGGGAGCATTCAATGAACCAATTTGTATTTGGAATAATTATCGGGGCTATTTTGGTCATTGTGATTGTGGGCGTTATCTTAACTGCATACCGCTTAGGACAGCGTTCGCAGTACCCTACAATGCTGCCGTCAGATGAAATATCGTCAACCGACAGAACAACGGCGAAAACTAACAACAAGGACAAACAAGCCGAGAAATAAAGGGGTGGCTGCAGCCATCTCATTTTAGTGCGGGGATACTTTTGTTGCGGGGATACTATAGTGGTGACTTTGGTGCTGATTTTGGTGCTGACTTTGGTGCTGGGATATTTACCTTGCCTAACGGCCATCAGGCACTTTTTTTTGTTAAACCTCAGCCAGTTTGTTCTGGCGGTTTTTTGATTTTACCCCTTAATGGTGCTGGTGCTGTAAGGGTAAGGCCGGAAAGCCGGTATGCGAAAAATGCTGCTAATGGTGCTGCACTCCGGAAAGAACCATTGCCAACCGGGGATGCAGCTGCTCTTAAATCTTTAATGATGCTGCATCCAGGGGCATACATTATAAAAATATTACCTATTTGGTTTAATAATGGTGCTCCTTAATGGTGCTGTGCTTGCTTTCCAGGCGGCTTTTTTATTTAAGGGGCAATGAGGGGCAGTGTGGTGCCAGGATTCCCACCTGGAAAATGTGGTAGAATACTTAGTATTACAGCACTGGATGGTGATATCTTGGGAATTGGTATACAAAATGGAATTTCAGGTACCAGAAAAAAGCTTGCCATGCTGACACGCTTTGTCACCCAGGTGTTTCCCGGGGTGGAAAAGGAATTGAAGGGTTGGCAGGAGATGATCAATACAGCAGGTGATCCAGAGCTGCGGCGGCAGGGCCTGGCCAGCATTGAGAAAAAGAAGTTTCACTGCTTGGGAGGGAGTGTTTATACCCTTATGGAAGGGGCACACCAGGATACCCTTTCCTTTATTGTCGCCCTGCAGACCATCAGCGACTACCTGGACAACCTCTGTGACCGAGTAGGCTGCTTGGATATGAGTGCCTTCCGCCAGCTGCACCTGGCTTTTACAGATGCTTTGCAACCAGATGGCGCTGTAGCAGACTACTACAGCTTGTATCCTCACCAGGATGATGCGGGCTACCTGAACAGCCTGGTGGGTGAGTGCCGCAAAACCCTAAAACAGCTCCCTTCATACCATCTTGTTAAAAAGGAAGCTATGAACCTGGCTTCATTATACTGCGACCTGCAGACTTACAAACATACACACATCCCGTTAAGGGAAGGATATTTGGAGGGATGGTTTGCAGAGCATATGCCCAAATATCCGGAGCTGGCTTGGTGGGAGTTTGCGGCTGCTACCGGTTCCACCTTAGGTATCTTTGCCCTCATCGCTGCTGCTGGCCAGCCGAATCTGGATTCGGAAACAGCCGAAAAGATTAGAGAAGGCTATTTTCCCTGGATCTGTGGCCTGCATATCCTTTTAGATTACTTCATTGATCAGGAGGAAGACATTCTAGAGGGCGATCTCAACTTTGTTTCTTATTATGATGATCAGGAGTACTGCCGCAGGCGGCTTATCCTTTTTCTGGAACACGCCCTGGAACAGGCAGCAAGGATGCCAGACCCGTTGTTCCATACAACTGTAGTCCAGGGGCTTCCCGCCTTTTACCTTTCCGACCCCAAGGTCGGCGCCCAGGGGTTGGATGATGATGCAATATCCATACTAGAGGCAGGAGGGGAAGAAACCCTGCGTATGTACAGGGTGTGCCGTAGTTTGCGTAAAAGGGGTAAGATTTAGCCGAAAAAGCCACGCCCTAATGGGTGGGATGATGTCAATTTTCCCTTATCATCATCATCTCTGTAAGCCTGTTGAGAATCGGATGAACAGGGGTGGCGGGGATGACGCCCAGGCAGCTCCTGGCTTTTTCCTGAAATTCCTGGGCTTTGCGGTAGGCACGGTGTATGC
>JBASML010000293.1:0-2837 GCA_049656845.1 Syntrophaceticus sp. | reverse complement strand
TCGATGTCTGTGAACAGTTCAGGAAGAAACCACTTGGCAAAGTAAAGAGAACCAACTACAGAGCGCGTCCCTAAAGCAACACCCCATTTCATAACATAAACCCTATCGTCTTGCACCGCTTTAGTTTTATTCAATCCAGAGCGGCTCATTACTTCCTGGCGGAGTTCTTTCATCTGCTCCACTGTATCTTCATCACGTCCGCCCATGCGCACAATAACCTCTGGGTCCTTTTCTGCTATCCACTCAGGAGTCAGGGTAGGACATTGCACCGGCTCATCAGCTGCAATATTGATCCCCCCTGCCTGTACAATTCTTTTATGAGAGGGGCCTTTGGAACTAGTACTATAATAAGGCTTGCTCCATTCATAATAAACACGCGGTTTATCTTCCTCTGCAAGTTTGCCTACCCGTTCTTCTATTAACTGGTAATATTTATCAGAAAAATCTATCATTTCTTGAGCCCGCTCTTTTTGACCTAATATCGTCCCCAGGTCTTTAATGATGGACGGCAATTTTTCTGCCTCAGATGTTGAATAGATAAGAACCGGTATACCGGCAGCCTCCAGTTTTTCTCTCATATCATCCTGAAGCATGCTGTCAGCCACCACCACATCGGGATTACTTTCAATAATCAATTCCAGGTTTGGTGTGTATGATGATTCAGCCATCACTGGAACTTTCTTAATAGAATCAGGGAACACAGAATAAGAGTCTCGCCCTATTATTTTCTCCTCTGCACCCAATGCACAGATAATCTCCGATCCTCCTGATGTAATCGAGACTACCTTGTCAACAGGGCAAGCGATCTCAACACTTTTATCCTTATCATCAGTAATCGTGACAGTTGTTTTTTTAGGTTGTGAAGAATTATTGCTATCCTCTTTTGAGCCGCATCCACAAACAAGTAAGCTGAACGCCAAAACTAAGATTAGACCCACTAAATATTTTTTCTTCATTTGCCACTACCTCCTTGAGATTATCCTTTCTTATTTGTTTTAGAGCACAATACCTTTTCAATTCAGCAGCCACTTACACCGATAATCATCTGGTTTCCCTTGATTGCCTTTCTTCTTCCTGTAGCTCTCCAAAAAGTGAGGTTATGTCTTCCTCATCCTCGCTTAAAGAACGAAGAGGAAGAACCTGGATCCCCAATCCATTTTGATCAACATCAGCCTCCACCCCATAGACAGCACTGATATTGGCCGGGTTGAGTACCGCTGCCGGCGGGCCAGATGCAAAAACCTTACCTTCACTGATCAGCACTAATTTTTCCGAAAAACGTGAGGCAAGATTTAAGTCGTGCAGCACCATGATCACAGTCATACCGCCCTCATGAGCAAACTTCTGCAACAGACCAAGCACCTCTAACTGGTGCTTGATGTCCAGGTTGGAGGTCGGTTCATCTAACAAAAGCACTTCCGGTTCCTGGGCCAGGGCGCGGGCAATTAAAACCCTCTGTTTTTCCCCACCGCTCATTTCATTGATATATTTCAAAGCAAATTCATCAATTTTCATGAAACGCAGAATCCTGTCCACAATTTCCCTGTCTTTGGGCCCTACCCCCCAGCTTAAATAAGGTTTCCTCCCGAGAAGAACCGCCTCATAAACAGTCAAAGGAAATACCTCCGCCCCACTCTGCGGCACATATCCCAATAGCCGCGCCAGTTCACGCGGTTTTAGGTGGGCAACATCTTGATTATTTAAATATACAACACCCCCTTTAGGCTGTAATACCCTGCAGATACAACGCAAAAGAGTGCTTTTACCAGAACCGTTCGGCCCGACGATACTCACAACTTCTCCTTTGCTGATCTGCATACTTATTTGATCCAATACCAACTGGCTGCTGTAGCTAAAAGAACAGTCATCAACCACCAATTTCAATCTGTTTCTCCTCCTTTCAGGCAGTACATGATTTTTATAAGTTTTTATAAATTGATTGCTGCATAAAAAATTCGTGGAGAACGGACACAAAAAAACCTCCAGTCCCAAGAGAGACTGAAGGTAATCTAAAATTATTACCAGCATAAAAAGTGCCCTGGCACAACCCTCTCCATGGGAAGGTACGAACTGCCTTCAACCCAGGCAGGTCTCCTGACTCGTGGTTTAGCGCTTTACCTGCTGCCTTCCCGGATATTCTCCAGTGGCGTACCCTGCAGAAAGCTTCCCACTTACAGTGGCCGGACCGTCCAGGATTTTCACCTGGTTCCCCTTTATCCTTTGCGCCTGGCAAAGAAACCTGAGCCGAAATATTAAATTGTAATATTAATTCTGTTTCATTTACTAGTTCTATACCATTACCTAAATTCCTGCAGCGAACAAAATATATTGGCAAAAATAGACATGTTTTAATTTGTTAATCGCTGCGGGTGGCGGTTATATGTAGTTGTGGAATCATCATTCCAATTTCATCGCAACAACCTGAGCAACCAGTTTTACCCAGGCCTGAATGTAATCCTCAAGCTTTGAACCGCCAATCACCGTCAGTGGAATGCCAAACTTGCCGGCAACCAGGGCCAACAATTCATTACCGGCCTGTTCGGTTTCTTCTCCGGATAACAGCTCCCAGAGAAATTGGTCCAGCAGGTGCACATACAAAGACGTATAGGTCACCAGTTGGTCATCTTTGTCTAACTGAGACAAACGCTCCATAAACTGTGTTTTTACGTTATTACTACCATTGCCGGCAATATACTCCTGCCACAGTGTGTCCTCATTGACGCCAAAACGCTTCAAGCGTCGCAAGACACTGTGCTGCATCTTAGGTGACAAACCTGTCTGTTTGAACAGGGCCTCCTTGACAGCCGGTTTAACGGCACACCCGATCAACTCCCCTA
>JBASML010000292.1:0-2085 GCA_049656845.1 Syntrophaceticus sp. | reverse complement strand
CGATACATATTATATAAAGGTGTTTAGTGAGGATGTATCAAAATGAGGGTTGAGAACTCATCCATCATGCTCAACAGCCGTCATACGAAAATAGAACAAACAACGATAAAAGAATCACTTGATATTTGGGGGGTTAAGGACAACCCTGTGAGAACAGGAAAGGTAGATTATCTGGAAATATCCCAAGAACTCAGAAAAATGTTGGAAACATTCCAAAGGGAACCTCAACCGGAAGCCTTACAGCAGCCTCAAGAATTACTTGATGATGAGATAAGAGAATTAAACATCACACCAGAAGATAAATTGAAAATTTCCTTAATTGAAAGTTTCGTCAAAAAACTCACTGGCAAAACAATAAAAATTCAGCTGCCCACGCTTAAACTTAAAAACAATGGAATACAACCGGAAAATAAGCAAGAACAATCGGTCAATCAAGGCAACAATAAGCTCAGTTGGGGTATTCGTTATAACTATCAGGAAACCCATCTTGAACAAGAACGCATGTGTTTTTCCAGTCTGCAGTTGTTTCAAGTTTCTCTTCATATCCTAAGCGCTGCTGTCAGGAATCCACCCTTTTACCAAATGGACACACGGTGACACATAGCCCGCAAACACATCCCTCAATCTCAATACCCCACTCCTTTTTGCGATTCTCCATAAAATCGAAACACTTGGCCGGATCCAGCCGCTCATAATCAGTTTCCCGTTCATTAAATTCACGCCCCTTTATCGCCCCGGCCGGACAAGCCAGCTGGCATATTTGGCAATTGTGGCAGGCTGATTCCATGGGTTGCCCAGTTTCAAGCGGAGCATCGGTAAGGATGCTGGCCAGTCTGACCCTTGGTCCCTCCCGCGGAGTAAGGAAAAGACCATTCTTGCCTATCCACCCTAATCCGGCTGCTCTTGCCACTAACTTATGTGATATAAGGGCAGCCAAAGGGTCCTGATATACACCATAGGAGGCCGGGACAGGATATGCCCTCCAGCCATTGCGCTCTAGATAATTGGCTAATCTTGCGGTGCCAGTATTCTGCAAATAGTCAATTGCAGAATAGTTGTAATTATGAAAAGAAAGTATTTTGTCACGCTCTTGTTCCTCAATGGCATCAACAACCGCATTGGAAAGACGGATGACCAGGGAAACTGCCCGGGGAAATTGATTTATAAAGGGGCCACAAAAACTGCTCATGTAGTCGTGAAAGGGCGTTAGGTCTGCAAATCCGCAATAATCCCAACCGTGGCCCATGGCCATTTCTATTAGTTGCTTTTCTAGCTGCATTTTATTTTCCTTTAACCAATGATATTGCCAGACTCAATACACTGCTATAAGCCGACTGTCTCCAGAACAGTCGACTTATAGCAGGACCATTACTTCTAATGCCAGGTTTCATACTCTTTTATATTTTCTTTAGTGACTACGGCCAGGGGGCTATAAATTTGCGCTGGAACTTCCATACCCTGAATCGTTTTCAAAGCCAAAAGGATGCCGGCTTTTGCATAGGCATCCATAGAATATGCGATGCTGCCGTCCAGTTTGCCGACCTTCATAGCTTCTTTGGCTTCATCAATATAATCTACCCCAAAAACGATTTTGCCTTCTCTTTGGCCGGCTGCGACCAGTGCGTCAGCTGCAGCTAAGGCCATTACATCGTTACAGCAAAAAATCCCTTTTATATCTGGATTGGACTGCAAGAGGTTGGTAGTAATATTATAGGCGGTATTCCTATCCCAATTCGCCGGTTGGATAGAGACCAGATTGATACCCGGGGTGCTTTCAAATACCTTTTTAGCCCCAGCGGTTCTGCCTTCACTCTGTCCTGCTCCCGGTATTCCCTGAATAATGGCTACTTTGCCGCCTTCTTTGCCAATTTTCTCAACAATATACTTGGCGGCTTTTTCGCCCTGCTCTTCGAAATTCACCGTGATGCGGCCATCCAGGTGACCGCCTGCTTGTTTAAGCGAATCTACATTAATGCCAGGACCCAAGTTAACCACTTTAATCCCCTTCTTATTGGCCGCCACTACACCTGGTATCAGATTGAAGGGCTCGATAGGAGACACAATTAACCCTTTGTAGTCCTTGGC
>JBASML010000291.1:0-2737 GCA_049656845.1 Syntrophaceticus sp. | reverse complement strand
CCACTATTGTGGAAGGAAAAGGGTCTCCTGAAGAGATAGAAAAGCGTATTATTCAGATCAGAAACCAGTTTGATGTTGCAACATCAGAGTACGACCGGGAAAAACTCCAGGAACGACTGGCCAAATTGGCAGGTGGTGTTGCGGTAATCAAGGTTGGTGCTGCAACAGAAGTGGAGTTACGAGAGAAGAAGTCAAAAATCGAAGATGCCCTGGCTGCTACCAGAGCAGCTGTTGAGGAAGGGATTGTCCCCGGTGGAGGTGTTGCACTGGTGAGAGCGATCTCCTCTTTGGAAAACTTAGAACTTGAGGGGGATGAGGCAACAGGAATAAGGATTGTCAAGAGAGCCCTGGAGGAACCGCTGCGAATGATCGCCGAAAATGCCGGTTTTGAAGGATCTGTTGTTGTGGAAAAGGTAAAAGCGTTGGAAACGAACTATGGCTTCAATGTTATGACAGAAGAATATGAGGACCTATTTGCTGCTGGGATTGTTGACCCCGCCAAGGTGACGCGCTCTGCTCTGCAGAATGCGGCTAGTATCGCTGCTATGCTTCTCTCCACAGAGTGCCTGATTGCTGACAAGCCGGAGGATGAAGAAGAGAAAAAAGCAGTTCCTCAAATGCCGCCTATGTAATTGCCCCTGTAATATACTAAAAAGGTCTGTTCTATAGGGACAGGCCTTTTTTGTTTGCATCAGCAGCTGACAAATGGTTATCCATTAATAATTTTCATAATAAACTATCAACCGGCATAAAATGTTATGTAGTGGTAATTGATCCACCTCCGACTTCTATTTCAGGTAGGGGGAACTCAGATTGGATAGAAATGAAGTAATGCAGCGGAGAAAGTGGTTCATCTTATTTCTTCTCATTGCTGCTGGAGTAGTATTTTATTATTTTATGTTTGTCAAGATTGAACCTGGCTCCCTTCTTAAGAAAACATTAGACAATGCTTACCAGGCGAAGAGTTACAGGTATACCCTTAAAGCAGATTTAGATATTGGGGGTAAGAAAAAAACATGGATTCAAGTGCAAGGGGAACGGGCACCGGAATGCTATCATTTTAAGGGGAAAACCCTTGGTACTCCTGTGGAGATCTATCAGATTGGGATGAGGAGTTATACTAAAGATCCAGTAAGTGGTAAATGGACCATTCTAGATGGTGTAGATCTCAACAGACAGCAGCTTTATATGGCAGAGATTGATCCCTTGAACAACTTCCGCTTTAAAAAAACCGGAGAGCCGCGCCTTTTAGGTAAGGAAAAGGTAGGATGGAGTAAATGTGTGATATTAGAGATAAAACCAGAGGTCGAGAGCCAGTACCTGGAAATATGGTGGCAGGATTTTACTTACCGTTTTTGGATCGATCGAAACAAAAACCTGTTGATGAAGGCAGAGGCAAGAGCTGTAAGTAAACAGAGCACTAATACAACATTAACTATGACCGTTAATTTTAAGGATTTCAATAAACAGATCAAGATCACACCTCCTATTTAATTGAAAAAGCGAAAAAGGTATATTCTCCGCCAGATGATTGGTTCTGGCGGTTTTTTATTCATCTATTATTGACAACCTAGAGCAATTCTGGAAGAATAGGATTGTGCCAGGCACTTACTTTTTATTTAATTTATTTTCGTGCTGTCATGCTCTTTTTTAGCAAGCTATTTCACGGAGGTTTTCTTAATGTACCGGATTACACTTAACAAGAGCAGGAAACAGAGGCAGGCAGCATTTTTGAAAGGGATCTTTGCCTACTTTAGACCTGCTCAAATTCTTCTTTTTAGCTTTGCAGCACTGATCATCGTGGGAACTATCCTTTTGATGTTTCCAGCAGCAGCACGCAGTGGGCACTCTACTCCTTTTCTCACCGCACTCTTTACTGCTACCAGCGCTGTTTGTGTCACAGGGCTGGTTGTGGTAGATACAGCAACTCAGTATTCCCTTTTTGGACAGTTAATTATTATCGGTTTGATCCAGGTAGGTGGTTTGGGAATTATGACATTGACCACCCTTTTTGCTCTGCTTCTGGGCAGAAGGATCAATCTTCGGGAAAGGCTGGTTATCCAGGAGAGCTTAAATGCCCTGCGCTTGGAGGGAGTAGTCAGCCTGGTCAAAAACATCATCGGCACAACATTACTGATCGAGGGAATCGGGGGGCTGATCCTCTCTCTGCGCTTTATCCCACAATTGGGTTGGGCGCGAGGGATCTACTATGGTTTCTTTCACAGCATTTCTTCCTTCTGCAATGCGGGTTTTGACCTATTTGGCATCATTTCCGGCCCATTTTCCAGCTTGACAGCTTACAGTGAGGACCCTGTTATATCACTCACTATCCCTTTGTTGATTATTCTGGGTGGTCTTGGATTTGTTGTGATTAGGGATGTTTACAATAACAGGCGTTTTTCCAAGCTGCTGCTTCACTCTAAAGTGGTACTTGTGATCACTACAGTATTGGTTGTGGGAGGGACAATCCTTTTCTGGTTACTGGAGCAGGGTAACACTTTAGCACAGCTGAGTCCAGGGGGGGCAGTGCTTGCATCCTTTTACCAGGCTGTTACTACACGAACCTGTGGTAGCAATACACTTAATATAAGTTCACTGCGTGGTGCTACTCAGTTTTTGATGATAATTCTAATGTTTATTGGAGCATCACCCGGAGGAACCGGCGGAGGTGTTAAAACAACAACACTGGCGGCACTTCTGGCAGTTACCAGGTCGACGGTACGGGGGAAAACAGATG
>JBASML010000290.1:0-11850 GCA_049656845.1 Syntrophaceticus sp. | reverse complement strand
AACCTGGACATTATTATTCACCTATACATAAGATCTTCATCTAAATATACACTACATAGTGTACATCTGACAAATAAAAATCCCTCAGAAAAATCGCAAATTGCTGACAAATCAGGATAATAGCGTTAAGATTATATTATAACAAAAACAATTCGCTTATCTATAAAATTTTTATAGCAGCAGTATTCATGATATCACTGAGTAACCATTATAAAATCTATTAAGAACCAGACGGAGAAATGGAGGGAGTAGCTGTGCAAACAAGTTTGATGCGTGCAATCGCTGCATTAAGACACCGCAATTTTCGCATCTTTTGGACAGGCCAGTTAATCTCCCTCATCGGCACTTGGATGCAGAACCTAGCTCAGGGGTGGCTGGTACTTACGCTCACTGATTCACCCTTACTATTGGGGGTTGTCAGTGCTGTACAGTTTACACCAATGCTGCTCTTCTCCCTGCTAGCTGGAGTAATAGCTGACCGTCTACCGAAAAGAAAAATATTGCTCTTAACTCAAAGCGGTTCTGCATTAACTGCACTTACCCTAGGCCTGCTGGTCCTAACAAATAGGGTTCGCTACTGGCACGTCTTGGTCATGGCTGGTATTTTAGGGACGATCAATTCTTTGGATAACCCTACCCGCCAGTCATTTATTGTTGAATTAGTGGGGAAACGAGATTTAATGAACGCCATTGTTTTGAACTCAACAGCTTTTAACGGTGCCCGTATTATCGGTCCAGCTATAGCTGGCCTGGCTATCAATAAACTGGGAATAGCTGTCTGTTTTTTAGTCAATGCAGCCAGTTATCTGGCAGTGATCTGTGGTCTGCTGGCACTGCGTGTACAGGATGTAGCAAAGGACAAAGAATCAGAGACATTGGTCTTCTCAAAAATCAAGGAGGGGTTGCAATACATTCGTAAAACACCAATTATTCTGCGCTCCTTGGTACTGATGGTCCTGATCAGTATTTTTGCTATGAACTTCAATGTTCTAATCCCGGTATTGGCTCGCGATACTCTAGGATTACAGGCTGATGGCTATGGTTTTCTTTTGTCTGCCATGGGTGTTGGAGCACTTGTAGGTGCTGTTTTTATGGCACTTGTAAGCCATTTAGGTCCACAGTGGTATATTATCATAGGAGGAGCTGTGGGACTAACCTTATCCCAACTGTTGTTGGCTTTTAACCGTTCTTATACTCTAGCAACAATTCTGCTGGGAATAACCGGTATAGCAATGCTGGCTTTTGTCACCTCTGTGAATACAACACTACAAATCAACTCTCCGGATCATCTACGGGGTAGGGTAATGAGCATTTATACTCTGGTTTTTCTTGGTTTAGCACCCTTGGGAAGCCTGTTTAGTGGTACCATTGCCAACATAGGAGGCGCACCTGCTGGGCTAGCAGCTGGGGCAGTAATCGGGCTTATCAGCATTGCTGCTGTCCTTATTTGGGGAAAGCACCAGCCGGTCTTGATACAAGACAACAAAAAAATTAATAAGCCTGTCAACCCGATATGATTATTTCATAAATATTGACAGCAGGAGATTAACACAAAATCACGAAGAATTAAAAAATCCCTAGTTAAAAATGTGGCAAAAGGGGGATCCTGCATGAAATTGAAGAAGTGGCAGTTGCCTTTAGCTTTAGTTCTTTTTATGACCGGAATCTTGTTGGTCTCTGCCATCCAGGCTCTACAAAGCAAAAATGAAACGCCAACGAAGTCAAAATCACAAAGCCTGATCACTATGATCGAAACACAGGAGAAAGAACTACATGAACTTGAGAAAAACATCGATGCAAAAAGAGAATCTCTGGACAAATACCAAAAGAGCATTTCTTCCGGGAAAGAAGAGGTAGAAAACTTACAATACCAATTAGACCAACTAAAAGTTCTTTCAGGCATATGTGATGTAGAAGGGCCAGGGATTACCATCTTTCTAGATGATAACACTAAAGGTTATGAGGTAGCTAAGAGTAAAAATTTAGAACAGGTTAAACCTGATGACTATCTGATTCATGATAAGCACCTGCTTTATATCGTTTATGAGCTGCGGGTAGGGGGAGCGGAAGCTATCTCTATCAACGGGCAGAGAATAGTCAATTCTTCCGATATCAGGTGTATGGGAACAACCATCGGTGTGAATACCATAGCCATTAGTCCACCCTTTATAATCAAGGCTATCGGCGATCCTAACCGCATGAGCAAGATTTTGGGTGAATCTACCAGTCAGTATAACATATTGAAAATGGCAGGGTATCCAGTGAATATTGAAAAACAAAGCAAGGTTACTATTGGATCTTATAAAGGCAGTTATCAGTTTAGCTATGCAAAACCAAAGGAGGAACAATAAATGTGGGTTCCCATTCTAGGATTGCTGATCGGACTTTTCATCGGCTGGGTTCTTAATATACCCATTCCTGGAATCTATGCCAAATATCTTTCCATTGCAGTTCTAGCTGCCCTGGACTCAGCCTTTGGTGGTGTCAGGTCCATCTTTGATGAAAAATTCGATGCAGCTGTTCTGCTTTCGGGTTTTTTTGCAAATACTTTGCTTGCTGCACTGCTCGCCTATCTGGGAGACCAATTGGGTGTTGACCTCTACCTGGCGGCTGTCTTCGCCTTCGGTGTGAGGCTCTTCCAAAACCTAGCCATCATCAGAAGGGAACTGCTCTCAAGATGGATTGCAAGGCGTCAAATTGCACATGTAAAGAGGGATAGCAATGAGTAAGAGTAAATTAAATAATTGGCAAACTCCCGTTTTTATTACTTTTTTACTGCTGGGCCTTCTCATTACGGTACAGTTTCGCACCCAGCAAAATTATTTAAGAGATCTTCCACAACAGTCAACAGAAGACCTAATACTAATGTTGAATAAAATCAACGACAAGAAAGCAGAGCTGGAAAAAGAACTGGGAGACTTAGAAAGAAAGCAACACTTGATCAGCGCTAATATTTCTGAGGATGAAACCCTGATCAAGCAGCTGCGCCAGGAGATCACCATACAAAAAATGGCTGTGGGAGTTGTGCCTGTGGAGGGCCCGGGTATCACCATTACCATTGATGCTGAACCCCTGGAGTATTTTGATATCGTCGATATGATCAATGAACTCTGGAACTCTCAAGCGGAAGCTATCTCCATTAATAATCACCGGATTACCAGCTGGACAAAAATATATTGGAGTTTACAATCTATGGCTCTCACCATTGATGGTGAAATAATTACATTTCCTTGTACCATCAAAGCCATCGGTGATCCAGAAAAGCTTGATTCAGGGCTGCACATGCTGGGAGGCGTACTCAGCAACCTGGCTATCTATGGTGTACACCCCACTGTTGAAAAAGCAGATAACCTGGAACTACCAGCCGCCAGCCAACCTACGATCAAGTATTTAAAACCCAAGATTTAAAGCCCGAAGAAAACTTCGGGCTTAATCAACTATTATAGGCTTTTCTGGCAAAAGATTACTCACCACAGCGTTTCAGCAGGAAATAGTTCATACTATCAGTTAGGGCCTGCCAGCTTGCCTCGATAATATTCTCTGAGACGCCTACCGTACTCCAGGTTTCTGTTGAATCCGCGGATTCGATGAGTACCCGTACCTTAGCACATGTTCCATCTTTGCCATCCAAAACACGCACCTTATAGTCTATCAGATGCATTTCTTTCAAGGCTGGATAAAATTCCTCCAGTGCCTTTCTGAGGGCATTATCCACTGCATTAACTGGACCCTCCCCCTCAGCTGCTGTGTGTATCACTTGGTCACCAACCCGGAGTTTGATCATGGCTTCAGAGTTGATCATCTCTTCCCCTCCACCATTATCAGGGCGTTTCTCCACGAGAATTTTCAAGCTTTCTAATACAAAAAACTCTTTATACTGTCCGATACCCCTGCGCAGCAGCAATTCTAAAGATGCTTCAGCCCCCTCAAACTGGTAGCCACGGTGTTACAATTCTTTGATTTCACTGCTCAAGCGGCGAGTTGACTCGCTGTCTTTTAGTATATCCAGCCCGAATTCCCGTGCTTTATAGCTGATATTGCTTGAACCAGCCAATTCTGAAACAAGAACACGCCTGTTGTTACCTACCAGTTCAGGATCCAGATGTTCGTATGTACTGGGATTTTTTAAGATAGCGCTGACATGGATCCCCCCTTTATGGGCAAAAGCACTGGAACCCACAAAGGGCTGGCTGCTCAAGGGGGTCATATTAGCGATCTCGCTCACATAACGGGAAACCTCAGTGAGACGACGCAAAGAATCACTACTCAAACAGGACATACCCATCTTCAACTGCAGATTAGGGATCACCGAACAGAGATTAGCATTTCCACACCGCTCACCAAACCCATTGATAGTCCCCTGGACCTGTTGAGCCCCACACCTGACAGCGGCCAGGCTGTTGGCCACAGCAAGTTCCCCATCATTATGAGCATGGATACCCAAAGGTGTATTGATCTCATCTTTCAGCCGCATCAATACCTGTTCGATTTCCTGGGGTAAGCTGCCTCCATTAGTATCGCAGAGGACAATCCAGTCTGCCCCAGCAGCAGAAGCCGCCTTCAACGTTTCTAAGGCATATTTGGGATTAGCTCGGTAACCATCAAAAAAGTGCTCGGCATCATAAACAACTTCTCTACCCTGGGCTTTCAAAAAGTGCACACTGTCCCGGATCATGTTGAGGTTTTCCTCTAAGGTGGTATTTAATGCTTCGGTAACATGAAAGTCCCAGCTCTTTCCAAATATAGTGACCACAGGGGTTTTTGCTTCCAAAAGAGCCCTGATATTAGAATCTTCCTCCACCCTGGTTCCGGGTTTCCTGGTAGACCCAAAGGCAGAAATCTTAGCCTGCTTTAAGGGTAATTCTTGCACATTTTTAAAATACTCAAAATCTTTGGGATTGGAACCAGGCCAGCCACCTTCAATATAGTGAATTCCCAATTCATCAAGCTTAATTGTAATCTTCAGCTTATCCTCTACGGTCAAGCTGATTCCTTCACCCTGTGTCCCATCCCTTAGTGTTGTATCATAAATACATACTAAATCCCCAAAGCCTCTCATCCTTTCAATACATATTCTGCGACTAAGTCCCCCATAGTCGCTGTAGTAACCTGTTGTTCGCTCTCAGACTGTACAAGATCTGGGGTGCGATAGCCTTCCTCTACTACACGGCAAACCGCTTCATTAATAGCACGTGACGCATCTGGCATATTAAAAGACAGATCAAGCATCATGGCAGCAGATAGAATTGTAGCCAAGGGGTTAGCCTTCTGCTGCCCGGCAATATCCGGGGCAGAGCCATGTGCTGGCTCATATAGAGCTACATCCCCTCCAATGCTGGCAGAGGCCAACATACCGATTGACCCTGTTAAAACACTGGCTTCATCAGTCAATATATCCCCGAAGGTATTCTCTGTAACGATCACATCAAACTGTGTGGGCTTACGCACCAACTGCATGGAACAGTTATCTACATACATATGTTCCAACTCTACATCCGGGTATTCTTGACCTAGTTTAGTTATAACTTCCCTCCAAAGACGACCGCTTGCCAGGACATTGGCTTTATCAACAGAGGTCAGTTTCTTACGTCTCTTTTGGGCCATCTGGAAGGCAAGGCGGCCAATGCGGAGGATCTCCGTGGTTTTATAGACCAATGTATCTACGGCCTGCTCTTCTCCATCCACACACTCCCGCTTTTTGGTCCCAAAGTAAAGCCCACCGGTCAGTTCCCTTACCACCACCAGGTCAAGCCCATCAACCACCTCTGGTTTTAATGGAGAAGCATCAATCAGGCCAGGATAGAGAACAGCTGGCCTAATATTGGCATAAAGACCTAACTTCTTGCGTAAAGGAAGCAGTGCCCCCATTTCCGGCCGCAGGTGAACAGGAAGGTGGTCCCATTTTGGCCCCCCGATAGCGCCCAGGATAATAGCATCACTTTCTTTGCAGAGGCGCAGTGTCTCCTCAGGCAGTGGATTGCCATAGTGATCATAGGCTGCTCCACCAATAAGGGCTTCCTGAAACCGGAAGTCAATCTGAAAACGTTTTCCCACAGCTTTTAAAACTTTTGCGGCTTCTGGTACAATCTCTTGTCCGATTCCATCTCCAGGTAAGAGTAAAACATCAGGCACGTTTCTTCATCCTTTCCTGCACATAGTTGATTAAACCACCCTGCTGAATGATTTCCTGCATAAAAGAAGGGAAAGGTGCTGCTTGGTATTCACCAGGACGTGTAAGATTCTTGATTACACCTTTGGCCAGATCTATTGTGACGATATCTCCATTCTGTAATGCAGATGCAGCCTCCGGGCACTCCAGAATAGGCAGCCCAATATTAACCGCATTACGGTAAAAGATGCGCGCAAAGGTAGAAGCGATAATACAGGACACCCCTGCTGCCTTAATAGCAATTGGCGCATGTTCCCGGGATGATCCACAGCCAAAATTCTTTCCGGCCACCATCACTGTACCTGGCTGAACAACCCCGGCAAACTCAGGATCTGCATCCTCCATGCAATGGGCAGCCAACTCCAAAGGGTCAGTTGTGTTCAGGTATCTTGCTGGTATGATCTGATCGGTGTCCACGTCATTCCCAAATTTATAGACAGGTCCCTTAATTTGCATTACTCAAGACCTCCTCAGGAGCAGTAATAAATCCTGTTATTGCAGAAGCCGCGGCTACAGCAGGGCTAGAAAGATAAACTTCGCTCTCCGGATGTCCCATGCGGCCAACAAAATTGCGGTTTGTCGTAGCCAGTGCCCTTTCCCCTTTTGCCAGAATCCCCATGTGCCCGCCCAGGCAGGGCCCACAGGTAGGTGTACTAACAGCAGCTCCCGCCTCAACAAAGGTTTCTAAGATCCCTTCTCGCATTGCCTGCAGGTAAATCTCCTGGGTTCCAGGGATGATAATCAACCGCAGGCGGTGGTGCACCTTTCTGTCTCTAATGATTCGAGCAGCAGTACGCAGATCCTCTATTCGTCCATTGGTACAAGAACCGATCACAACTTGATCCAGTTCAATCCCTTGAGCCTCACTCACTGGGCGTGAGTTTTCCGGAAGGTGTGGGAATGCCACCTGGGGCTCGATCTTGGATGCATCATACTCTCGCACTTCCACATATGAGGCATCTGGGTCGCTTGCATAAAATGTATAAGGCCTCTTCGCTCTTTTTTCTACATAGGCTCTTGTCTTTTCATCTGGAGGTACGATACCGTTCTTGGCACCTGCCTCAATAGCCATGTTGCACATGGTCAGCCTTCCCTCCACAGACAAGTCGGCCACAGCTTCCCCAGTAAATTCCATAGCCCGGTAGCGTGCACCATCAACCCCGATATCCCCGATAGTATAGAGGATCAAATCCTTCCCCCCTACCCAGGGACCTAGTTTCCCATGGTAAATAAACTTCATGCTTTCAGGAACCTTAAACCAGCATTCCCCTAGTGCCATCCCAGCGGCCAGGTCTGTGCTCCCTACACCTGTAGAAAAAGCGCCCAATGCCCCATAGGTGCAGGTATGGGAGTCAGCTCCGATGACCAGGTCACCGGGGAGAACCAGTCCCTGCTCTGGAAGCAAACAGTGTTCGATTCCCATTCTCCCTACTTCAAAATAATTGGTGATCTTAAAGTTGCGCGCAAACTGCCTGACATAATTAGCCTGCTCTGCAGATTTTATATCTTTATTGGGTGTGAAGTGATCCGGGACCAGGGCTACCCGCTCGGGATCAAAAACATGATCCTGTCCCAGCCTAGAAAACTCCTTAATGGCCACTGGAGCAGTAATATCATTGGCCAGCACTAAATCCAGGCTGCAGTTAATCAACTCACCCGGGTCTACCCTTTCCCTCCCGGCGTGCTTTGCCAGGATTTTTTCGGTAATAGTCATGCTCATAGAGCATCATCCCCTACTTCTTGAAGTACTTTATTTAGTGCGTTCAAATAAGCTTTAACACTTGCTTCTATAACATCTGTGCTGACACCACGACCAACGAAGTATTTATCTTTATACTGTACCCTTACCATCACTTCACCCAGGGCATCTTTTCCGCCAGTAATAGAATTGAGATTGTAGTCCACAAGAGCAACATGATGTCCACCTAAAGCCTTATCAATAGCCTTATATGCAGCATCCACAGGCCCATCCCCACATGCTGCTTCTTCATATTTCAGTCCATTTCTTTTCAGCCCCACAGTTGCCGTTGGGACAATATTGGTACCGCTGAAAACATGAAGATAGGAAAGGTGGTACAGATCACCAGAAATGTGGATATCATTTTTAACCATGGCCTCCAGATCCAGGTCTGTTACCTCTTTCTTGCGGTCTGCAATATCCTTGAAACGGGCAAAAGCCTTATCCAGTTCCTCATCTGTCATCATATATCCCAACTCCGCCAGGCGCTCCCTTAAGGCATGACGCCCAGAGTGCTTCCCTAAAACAATGTTCTCCTGGGGAACACCAATCAGCTGCGGATTCATGATTTCATAGGTTGTGCGTTCCTTTAAAACGCCGTCCTGGTGAATCCCGGACTCATGTAGAAAGGCATTTTTCCCTACAACAGCTTTGTTGTGCTGCACCTGCATACCGGTAAGGGAACTTACCATCCTGCTGGTGCGATAGAGTTCATCAAACTTAATGTTGGTTTCCCGATCATAAAAACCCTGCTTGGTATAAAGAGCCATCACAATCTCTTCTAAGGCTGCATTACCCGCCCGCTCACCCAAACCGTTAACAGCTACCTCTACCTGGTTTGCTCCTGCTTTTACTGCTGCCAGGGAATTGGCCACAGCCAAGCCAAGGTCATTGTGGCAGTGCACACTAACGACCACCTGATCGATATTTTTGACCCGCTGGCGAATGGTGGCGATGAATTCACCGAACTCCTCAGGTACTGCATAGCCTACTGTATCAGGTATATTGATCACTGTAGCCCCGGCTTCTATAACTGCTTCTACAACTTCACAAAGGTAGTTGATATCGCTGCGTGAGGCATCCTCTGCAGAGAACTCCACATCTGAGGTGTACTGTTTGGCGTACTTTACTACTGCTACTGCCAGCTCTAAAACCTCTTCTCTGCTTTTTTGGAGCTTATACTTTAAATGGATATCAGATGTGGCAATAAAAAGATGAATTCGCGGGTGCTGGGCATCTTTCAAAGCCTCCCAGGCTCTGTCGATATCACCATAATTAGCCCGAGCCAAGCCGCAGATTACTGGGCCCTGCACATCCCTGGCAATGGCCTGAACTGCCTCAAAATCTCCAGGAGAAGCAACAGGGAACCCCGCCTCAATTACATCCACATTAAGCTTTGCCAACTGCCTGGCAATCCTGAGTTTTTCCTCGGTATTTAAACTCACTCCGGGAGATTGTTCACCATCCCGGAGTGTTGTATCGAAGATGTAGACCCTCTCTCCCATTTATATAATCACACCCTTCACACTCAATGTTTCATACATTTTTATTATTCTTCTCCGTATTTGGGTCCTCGCACCATGGCGATCTTCCCGGTGCGTACCAGTTCCTGAATACCAAAAGGTTTAAGCGAGTTTTCGATGGCACGAATCTTCCCTTCATCACCTGTGCATTCAATGATCAATGAATTTTGGCCAATATCCACAATGCGTGCCCTGAAAATATCAACGATCTGCATGATCTCGCCGCGAATCTCAGGTTCGGCTTTAACCTTGATTAATACAAGCTCCCTGTCTACATGCTCATCATCAGTGATATCCCGAACATCTATGACATCAACAAGCTTATCAAGCTGTTTAACCACTTGTTCAATCACCTGGTCATCTCCATCAGCTACAATGGTCATACGGGATATGTCTGGATCATGTGTCTGGCCCACTGCCAAACTTTCGATATTGTAGCCGCGTCTGCTGAACAGTCCGGAGACCCGGGTCAATACACCTGGTTGGTTTTGAACCAATACTGCAAGTATATGCCGCATCTTCTTAACCCCCTATCATCTTTGTTAATATACCCCCAGGGGGAACCATTGGGTAGACATTTTCATCTTTTGCTACTACAAAATCCATGAGTACTGGCCCCTGATGTTTGATTGCCTGCTCCAGAACAGGACGCACATCTTCAGAGCGCTGAACACGGTATCCTTTAATTCCATAAGCTTCTGCAAGTTTCACAAAATCAGGCACCGGAATCAGTTCGGTCTGGGAATATCTCTTATTATGGAAAAGTTCCTGCCACTGCCGCACCATCCCTAAGTAACTATTATTCAAAATGGCAATTTTCACAGGAAGCTGGCACTGAACAATTGTGGCTAGCTCCTGCATGTTCATTTGAAAGCTGCCATCTCCGGAAATATTAATTACCAGATCATCAGGGCATCCTACCTGTGCACCTACAGCTGCCGGCAGGCCAAAACCCATAGTTCCCAAACCGCCAGACGAAATAAAAGTGCGGGGTTTCATCGTTTTATAGTATTGGGCTGCCCACATCTGGTTCTGCCCCACTTCTGTGGTGATGATCGCCTCACCCTCTGTCAGATCACAGATCTGCTCGATAACAAACTGGGGTTTAATTTCATCACCATCCTGTTGATAAGTAAGGGGATGCTCCTCTTTCCAGGAGGTGATCTGTTCAAGCCATTCTCCGGTTTGAGGCAATTCTTTTAAGCGTTTCAATAATTCCTGCAACACCAATTTAACATCTCCATGCAGAGGATAGTGTACCCGGATATTCTTTCCGATCTCAGCAAGATCGATATCAATATGGATTATCTTAGCCTTCGGTGCGAAGGTGTCAAGCCTCCCGGTGACTCGATCATCAAAGCGAGCACCTACAGCAATAATCAGGTCACTGTGAGATATGGCGTAGTTGGCATAAAATGTGCCGTGCATTCCCAACATCCCCAGGGAAAGAGAGTGGTTTTCCGGTATTGATCCTTTCCCCATCAAGGTTGTGGCCACTGGTATCTGAGTTTTTTCTGCCAGTTCGGTGAGTTCCTCTGCTGCACCTGAGGAGATGACCCCTCCCCCGGCATAGATCACCGGTTTTCGGGCGAGCCCGATAGCTCTTGCAGCCTTGTAGATCATTGTAGCATTTGGTTCTCCTGGAACGTGATATCCACGGAAATCTATCTCTTCTGGATAGGAAAACTCCGCCTCCGCTGTCTGGATATCTTTTGGCAGGTCAATGAGAACCGGGCCGGGCCTCCCGGTGCTGGCCAAGTGAAAGGCAGAACGAATAATAGCAGCAAGTTCATTTACATCTCTCACCAAATAGCTGTGCTTGACAATGGGCAATGTAATACCGGTAATATCAGCCTCTTGGAAAGAGTCACGTCCAATTGCAGACAGCGCCACCTGTCCGGTAAAAACCACCATAGGTATAGAATCCATAGCTGCATTGGCAATACCTGTCACCAGGTTTGTTGCTCCCGGGCCAGAGGTAGCAATAGCTACACCAGTTTTTCCTGTTGCCCGGGCGTAACCATCTGCTGCATGAGCAGCAGCCTGCTCATGACGCACTAGAACATGTTTCAGCGAAGAGTCGAATAACTTATCATAAAGAGGGATAACAGCTCCCCCCGGATAGCCAAAAACAACATCCACTCCTTCCTGTTCCAGTGATTTTACAATTATTTCTGCTCCTGTCATCATAGGTTCCCCCTCCTCTCCTTTTAAACATCTAACAGCACCGCTCCCTTGCTTGCCGAGGTGACAAGCTTGGCATAGCGGGCAAGATATCCCTTTTTAACTTTAATTTCTGGAGGCTGCCATTGGGCACGCCTTTTCTCTAACTCCTGACTCTCTACACAGAGCTCCAGCTTACGTGAAGGTATATCAATGCTGATTACATCACCTTCTCTGACTAAAGCCAGTGGGCCGCC
>JBASML010000289.1:0-1752 GCA_049656845.1 Syntrophaceticus sp. | reverse complement strand
GGAAACAACTGCATCTTCCGGTGGACTGTCAGTGTCGATGCGGCATTCTCCACGCAGGAGCGCTCCTTCCTCAACTAACAGTTTTTCGGCCTGAAAGTTTCCGTAGAGTTTACCTTTTGAGGTAAGTTCTAATTTTTCTTCAGCCTTAACTTCACCCCGCACAGCTCCAGCGATCAGAATGCTTTTACCATGAAGGTCACCTTCCACCAGGGCATTTTCTCCTACGACAATATGGCCCTCTGCCTTTACAGAACCCTTGAGCCTGCCATCGATACGAAATGAGCCGCTGGTCTCTATGGTCCCTTCCCAAGAGGCATCATCTCCTAGTACTGACCCGGTTTTTTCGCTTTTTATATCTTTTTTCAGTAAGGCCACTTCTTGCCCCCCTTAAACTCAAAGATTATCCTGTTTCAGAACCTGCAAGGGATCCATTAGATTGCCGTCTTTTTCTACCATAAAATGCAGGTGAGGCCCTGTGCTCCGACCTGAACTGCCAGCCAAAGCAATGGTCTGCCCCTTGGTTACCCGCTCACCCTGCTGCACTAAACTCTTACTCAGGTGGCAGTAAGTTGTCTTGTAGCCGCTGTTGCTGTGAAAAACGACTACAGTGCGGCCGTAGCCAGCACGATAACCTGTAAAGGCTACAACACCATCCCCAGCTGCAGATATGGGTTCTCCATATGCTACAGCGATATCAATGCCATTGTGAAACTCGGTACGCTGTCCTCCAAAGGGTGATTTACGGTTCCCAAATGTTGATGTGACATCTCCCTCTAGAGGCCAGTGATCTGGGAAGGCGGCCTGGTAGGCATAATGTGCATCCAGGTCGCTTTCCAGTGTCTCTAAAGTTTTGCGTGCATCAATAGATTCTCTACACACCTCTGAAAGAATTCGGGATACCTCTGTCGAGGACAGTGATTTTTCCTGGGAGTGATTTTTCCAGAAAATAAAACTGGGTGTTTGAGGGGAGGTGTTGGCGGACCTACTGCTGCTATTACTGCTGCTTCTGTTTTCTATCCCTGCCTTCTTTCTGACAATTTGGTCAAGCCCCTGCACTTCTTCTAAATAGGATTTTGCTTCCACAGCCTGCTGCTGGAGAGAAAGCAATTCCTGCTGTTGCTGCTGGTTTACCTGGCGCAGCCTGGCCAATTCCTCTTGATCAGAACTTACCCTCCAGGCGGAATAATAGCTCCAAGCACAGCCTGTTAAAAAAACAACGAGCATCAGGCAGACGCAAAGAGCTAACCAGAGAGGCATACTGATGGTTTTTGTTTTTACTCCCCGCGGAGGGACCAGCAAAAGGGTGAAGGGATAAGATAATATACGTTTAGCACGCCGGTATACATCCCTTGGCATATCATCCACTTCCATTGCATCCATTATTTAGTAGTTAGTTGATACTAGTATCTTTATCGAGAGCCTTTTTAATAGCCAATTTTTCCTCGTCACTCAACTGGTAAGGGGACCTCCCCCTCACCACACTTTTTGTGTAAATACGGCAGTTATCACGCCCTACCAGACTACAAAGGACAACACCATTCCCTTGAGCATTAAGTAGGGCTAAAGCAAAACTTAAATCACCGCCCATATCTGGAAATGCATTGAACCTGACCAACCCTATATTTTGTAGAGACTCTGCAGCTGTTTCTTGTAGTTTTTCGCACAGGTCCTGCAGCTCTACAAGATGTTTCTCCATGGCCTTATTGGACTCCACTGCCTCCCGCAGAATAGCTTCCAGATTCTCACTGTTAG
>JBASML010000288.1:0-14193 GCA_049656845.1 Syntrophaceticus sp. | reverse complement strand
GGCAATAGAGATCATCAACAGTGTCTGCCATCAAATGGCACAGGAAAAGGCTGACCAGGTAGTAGAGGAGCCACAGGTGCTGGGGGTTACAGACCTGGGCAGTTCCGGGGTGACCATTCAGGTTTTCGGTATGGTCAATCCTATGCAGCAGTGGTCCTTTGGCAGAGAGCTGCGTAAAAGGATTAAAGATGCCTTTGACCGAGAGGGAATAGAGATCCCATACCCACACCGGGTAATCATCAATAAACAGGAGAAAGGGGAGTGAGAAATGACCCCAAAGCGCTATAATATCGGGGATGTTGTCAGTATGAAGAAACAGCACCCTTGTGGAGGCAACGAATGGGAGATTTTACGCATTGGGATGGATTTTCGTATCCGCTGCCTGAAGTGCGGGAGGATGGTCATGCTCCCCAGGGCAAAATTTGAAAAAAGAGTCAAATCACTGATCAGATCAGGTCAAGAGGAAGAGGAAGGACAGCACTGACACATCAGCTGCAAATTGGTGCTGCATAAGGTTTTTGAGCGATTGCGCCACAATTTTTATCGCACAGCTTGCTTGCCTTAGTTCTTTGCAGGATCTGAGCGTTTTCCTTTGCCGCAGCCATTGCTAACACAGCCTACCTGCCCTGTTTCTCTTTGCAGGGCAGGGATGCGGCGATTTTTGATGTGTCAGATGCGTCAGCAGGAAAGGATTATTGTCTTGTTTTCGGATATTTCTAATGGTATAATTTCTTAGAATGTCCCTGCCCCCTATGGGGGCCGTTAGTCCGAAGGGAGGTGGTAAGTTTGCGATCATATGAAACCCTCTTTGTCCTAAAACCGGATCTAGATGAGGAGGTTACCACAGCTGCCATCGAAAAAATAGCTGAATTGATTCAGCAGAACAAAGGCACTGTGGAGCAGGTCAACCGCTGGGGAAAAAAGCGTTTGGCATACGAAATCGAAGATTATCGCGAGGGTTATTATACCCTGATTCTTTTTCAGGGAGAGCCGGAAACAGCCAAAGAGCTGGACCGGGTGATGCGCCTCAGTGATGGTGTGCTGCGGCATATCATCGTTAGGCGTGATGCTGTTTAAAGTAGATAAAGGGGAGGAGAGAAGTATTGTTTCTCAACCGGGTGATTTTGATTGGTCGTAATACCCGGGAACCCGAACTACGGTTCACCAGTACTGGGACGGCTGTAGCCAATTTTACTATCGCTGTGGACCGTTCATACCTGAATGCCCAGGGTGAACGTGACACGGATTTTATTAGGGTTGTCGCTTGGAGGAAACTTGCAGAGACCTGTGCCAATTACATGGGGAAAGGGCGGCTGATTGCAGTGGAGGGACAGCTGCAGGTACGCAGCTACCAGGCCTCTGATGGGCAAAACCGAACCATTGCGGAGGTTGTAGCTGACACAGTGCGCTTTTTAGAACGCCCCCGGGAAACTACTGCAGCAAGCCCTGAGCCCCAGGGAACAGAAACAGGTTTTCCTGAAAACCCCTTTGGGGCTGACGAATTTAACCCAGAGGATCCGCCATTCTAAGATCTAGCAGGAGGTGTTATTTTGAGATACGAACGCGGGAGGAAAAGAAAAAAAGTCTGTAGTTTTTGTGTTGAGCATGTAACTCACATTGATTATAAAGATGCTCATAAACTCCGGAAATACATCAGTGAGCGAGGGAAGATCTTGCCCCGCCGAATTACCGGGAACTGTGCCTATCATCAGCGTATGTTAACCAGGGCTATCAAGCAGGCCCGTAATGTTGCCCTACTGCCATTTACTATGGATTAAAATAATCAATATGCAGGAAACACAAAACATTGTAAAATGAGGTCCAGGCAGCAGCCTTTTCTTGGAGAAGTATAGCTAGCTTTGGTTAGTATACTTTAATGAAACAAAATCTTATAACTAAGTTGTGATCTGTTAAATCATAAAATATCAGAACAAGGGAGCAGAGGGCTCCCTTTTCTCGTTCGGAATATTCTCCATGATACGGAATCAAAATACAGAGAAAGAGTTTTTGTTTTGGCAGGAATCGAGTGCTGAAGTGCCGAAAGTAAAGCAAAAATGAAGGCGGTGATTGATAGCAGTGGACGCTAATTTTTACCGGAATTATAAGCGTAAGTTCCTCATAGGACTGGGAGTGCTGCTTGCCTTGACATGCCTGGCTTTGGCTAAATACAATGTACTATTGGGTGTTGTCGGCTTTTTTACTGTACTGGCTGGATTATATGCCTTTTCCTATGTGGATAAACAGGAGCAAGCTATTCGGGAACGGGAAATTAGGGAAGAGCTTCTTTCCATGGAAATGGATGAACTCCCTGTAGAATCACCAACTACCGATATTGCCCTGGTATTTCTGCAGGTGGATGATTATGATGAGGTTTTTCAGGAGTTAACAGATGAGCAGCGGCCCCTTTTGGTGATTGCAGTAGACAAGTGTCTGCGGGAATGGGCTGCGGAAACCAATGCCTATCTGCGTAAGGATGGGAGAGATCGCTACACAGCCCTTTTACCGGTTGAAGAGCTGGAATCCCAGGAAAACCAAGAATTTCCCATACTGGATAGGGTACGGGAGATCAAGGTAGGTAACCACATTCCGGTGACCCTGAGCATTGGAGCTGCAAAAAGAGTAAAAGCTGAGGAGCCTGCTCAGCTGGGCCAGCTTGCCCAGCAGGCCCTGGAACTCAGCCTAGAGAGGGGAGGCGACCAGGCTGTTGTCAAGAGTGCTGACCATACCTGGTTTTACGGTGGGCACACCGAAGTAGTGGGCAAGCGCAACAAGGTGCGGGTGCGGGTGACTGCTGTGGAACTCAGCAGGCTAATTCAGCATGCAAACAATGTTGTTATTATGGGGCATTCCCAAATGGATTTCGATGTTTTAGGGGCTGCCCTGGGGTGTGCGGAAATAGTGCGCCATTACGGCAAAAAAGTGTGGATTCTTACGGACCAGCCGTGTGGCGCGGTGGATAAACTGGTTGCCCTCATTAATGATCGTGATCCTGGGCTTATCTGTGAAAAAGGCACCCTGGGAGTTGAGGTGTCATCCCAGACCCTGCTGCTGCTTGTTGATGTTCATAGGCCGCAGATGGTGGTTGACCCTTCACTGCTGAGCCGTGCTGGCTATATTGCTGTGCTCGACCATCACAGGCGTGGGGAGGAATTCCTGGAGCGCTGCAATCTTTCCTATATCATGCCAGGGGCATCATCTACAAGCGAGCTGGTGGGAGAATTGGTAGACTACTTACCAGAAGATATCCGCTTTTCACCACTTGCTGCCACAGCCCTTATGACAGGTATCATCGTAGATACCAAGAGGTTTATCTTTTCCACAAGTGCTCGTACCTTCCGGATTGCTGCCCAACTCAGGGAAGCGGGAGCAGACCAGATGCTGATTCGGGAGCTTTTTACAGACAGCCTGCAAGTCATGCTTTACAGGGCGCGCATCTTACAAAATGTCGAATTGGTTTTTGGCAGGTTTGCGGTAGCAGGGCATGATGAAACAATGGATGGAGCACATGTAGCTGCCTCACGAGCTGCAGATACCCTGCTGGAAATTGCTGGGGTGGATGCTTCCTTTACTTTCTACCCCATTGCCGACGGAATTGGGGTGAGTGCCCGTTCAACCGGGAGTGTTAATGTCCACCGCATTATGGAAAAGATGGGGGGAGGGGGGCACTTTTCTGTTGCCGCTGCCCAGCTGAGAGGTGTTACCATGGAAGATGCCCGCTCTCGGCTGCTGGAGATATTGAAAGAAGAGCAGGAGGAGGAATAGCAATGAAAGTTGTTCTATGTGAAGATGTTAAAAATTTAGGGAAAAAAGGGGATATTGTTGATGTTGCTGAGGGATACGGCCGCAACTATCTGATACCCCAAGGCCTTGCCATACCCGCCTCCAAGGGGGTCATCAAAAATGTGACATTTGTCCAGGATAGCCGCGCCAAAAAAGATGCTCGCCAGGAGCAGCATGCAAAAGAGTTGGCAGCCCGTTTGCAAGATATGACCGTTACTATCAAAGCTAAAGCAGGAGAGGGAGGCAAACTCTACGGGGCGGTTACGAGCAGGGATGTAGCCGCTGAATTGGAGCGCATCCTGTCTCAGAAAATAAACCGGCGCAAAATAGAACTTCCAGAGCCGATCAAAAAGCCAGGACGCTACCCGGTCCTGATTCGCCTGCACCCAGGTGTGCAGGTAGAAATCACATTAAATGTAGAAACAAATTAAGCAATTAAACTTCATATCAGGAGAGGAGATGCCAAATGGCCGGGGAATTAAAAAATGATCAGGAGGCACTTCAGGAAACACTTCATGTTACAAGCAAACAGATAAAGCGAAATGAGCTGAAAAGCCGTATTGCTGCACTCTATCAGGTGTTCAGTGATATATACGGTTCTGAAAATTTAGTGCTGCGGGCAAGTAAGCTGGGGGTATTAAGGCAGATTCGTTCTAACAGGCTGGGGGAACAGGTTCTGGCCCTGCAAAAGTTGATTAATGGGGACCCAACACTGAAAAAACCGCCGCGTCTTCAGGAGATTCCGGAAATCCTGGATGACCTTGAAGATTCCCTTGCCCAGGTTATAGCACGGCGTCTGGTGGAGGAGGACCTGGAACGTAAGATTACGGAAAAGATCCAGGAGCGCCAAGAACAGTACCTGAATGATATGAAGGTGCAGTTGCTCAAAGAGAAAGGCTCTCCTGAGAATGCTGCAACACTAAAGAAACTGGCAGTTCTAGAAAAAATGAAACAGGTGCAGCTGAATGCCTCAATGAGCGAAATCCTACGCCCACAGTCGGTGAATGAGATCATCGGCCAGGAACGGGCGTTAAAATCCCTGGTGGCAAAACTGGCGGCCCCTTATCCCCAGCATATATTACTTTACGGGCCGCCTGGTGTGGGCAAGACATCTGCAGCCCGGATTGCTCTACAGCATGTGAAGAACATGGCAGGCAGCCCTTTTGATGCTGATGCCCCATTTATTGAGGTGGATGGCACCACACTGCGCTGGGATCCCAGGGATATCACCAACCCGCTTTTAGGTTCAGTGCATGACCCCATTTACCAGGGGGCACGGCGTGATTTGGCTGAGAGTGGGGTTCCAGAACCGAAGGTCGGCTTGGTAACCGAGGCTCATGGGGGCGTTCTGTTCATCGATGAGATCGGTGATGTGGATCCCATCCTGCAGAATAAACTGCTCAAGGTGATGGAGGACAAAAAGGTATTCTTTGACTCATCTTATTATGATCCCAGCGACCCCATGATACCTGAGTACATCAAAAAGCTCTTTGATGAGGGAGCACCTGCGGATTTTGTCTTGATCGGAGCAACAACCCGGAACCCCCAGGAGATCAATCCCGCTTTCCGTTCACGGTGTGCAGAGATTTACTTTGACTGCTTGACACCTTTAGATATCCAAAAAGTTTTGCGGCAGGCGGCACGCAAACTGGGGGTTTCTTTGGGCCGCGGTGTTGTTGAAACCATTAGTGAATACACCATAGAAGCGCGCAAGGCTACTAATATCCTGGTGGATGCCTATTCTGTGGCCCGCTATCACCAAGCGAAATCAAATAATATAAAAAATATCAAAATCACCCTTGATGACCTGCAGGAGGTTCTTCAGGTGAGCAGGCTAATTCCTTATGTAACAAAACATGCGGAGCCCAGGGGTGAGATCGGCCGTGTTTTTGGGTTGGCAGTGGCAGGTTTTATAGGAACCATCATCGAGATCGAAACCATTGCCTTTCCCGCTAAAAAATCGCAGCGGGGGACAGTCCGTTTCAATGATGCTGCAGGAGCCATGGCCAAGGATTCGGTTTTCAACGCACTGGCGGTTTACAGGAGTATTACCGGCAAGGATGCCGCTGACTATGATATCCATGTGAATATCGTTGGTGGAGGAAGGGTAGAAGGCCCCTCCGCTGGAGCAGCCATTTTCCTTGCCATTTACAGCGCCTTAGAGGGCATCCCCCTGCGCCAGGATGTAGCAGTAACAGGTGAGCTTTCCATCCAGGGCCAGGTGCGTGGTGTTGGGGGAGTCACCGAAAAGATCTTTGGAGCCCGCCAGGTAGGGGTTAACAAGGTGCTTGTTCCCAAGGAGAACAGCCGGGAACTGGCAAGTGAAATGTGGGGTGTCCAGGTGGCCAGTATTGATAAGATCTCAGAGGCTTTCCCCCATATCTTATATTGTGAAAATTCAGCAGTGGGGGAGAATTGATGGAACTCATAGAGCGTACTCCCCCTCATAATCTTGAGGCTGAGCAGGCTGTTTTAGGAGCGCTGCTCCTGGCTCCTGATAGTTTTGCAGTTGTATCTGAAATTTTATGGCCAGAAAGCTTTTATGGTGAGGGGCATCGGGAGATATACAATACCCTCAAAGATATGGCTGAATCCGGCCACCCCATCGACCTGCTTACCGTAACCGAGGAACTGCAGCGCCGGGGTCTTCTGGACAAAGTAGGAGGAGCAGCCTATCTGGCTGAACTGGCAGGAGCTGTTCCGAGTGCAGTTAATGCTGGTTATTACGCCAACATCGTGGCGGAAAAGGGACTGCTGCGATCTTTAATCAATTCCTGCACACAGCTTGTGGCCCGGGGTTATGAGGAGGGTGTCGATAGTGAGGACCTCCTGGATGATGCAGAACGGATGGTTATGGGTTTAAGCCAGAAGCGCATCAGCAGGAGCTACCGCTCTATCAGAGAACTGCTGGTAGAAACACTGGAAAAGATCGAGATGCTCTGCCAGAAAAAGGGGAGTGTCACCGGCCTGCCCACCGGGTTCAGCGACCTGGACAAATATACTTCTGGATTCCAGCCCAGCGACCTCATCCTGCTGGCTGCCAGGCCATCTATGGGCAAAACTGCGTTAGGGCTCAATATCGCCCAGAATATGGCATTAAAATATGAGATCCCAGTGGGTATTTTCAGCTTGGAGATGTCAGGGGACCAGGTTGCACAGAGGCTCCTCTCAGCAGAATCCCTGGTGGATCAGCAGCGGCTGCGTACCGGGTATCTGGGAGAAGATGACTGGCCGCGCCTGTTAAAGGCTGCCACAAAGCTGTCTGAGGCTCCTATTTTTATAGATGACACCCCTGCCATCACACTCCTGGAGCTGCGGAGCAAAGCACGCCGCCTCAAACTCGAACACGGGGTGGGCATGCTGATGATCGACTACCTGCAGCTGATGCAGACCGGCAAGAGGTCGGAAAACCGTGTCCAGGAAATATCCGAGATCTCCCGCTACCTTAAATCACTGGCCAGGGAACTGGAAATTCCAATACTCGCCCTTTCCCAGCTCAGCCGTGCGGTAGAGCAGCGGGGTGGAGACCGCAGGCCCATGCTTTCCGACCTGCGGGAGAGCGGCAGCCTAGAGCAGGATTCTGATGTCGTGATGTTCATCTATCGTGATGAATATTACAATGATGACTCAGAGGATAAAGGTGTTGCGGAGATCATCATCGCCAAACAGCGCAACGGCCCCACTGGAACCCTACAGCTTGCTTTCCTCAAAGAATTTACCAAATTCGTCAACCTAGAAAAACGCCAACCCCCGGAAGAGTAGAGGTTATACCCTTGACTCAAAAAAATCCGTTTGTTAAGATAGAGGCAAAACGGTGTCGGGCATACAATCTGGGATGGTTTTGTCGGCAAATGAAAAACAATGTCTGACCCCCCTTCATGCCCGCCACTAATGTCCTCCCGCAAAGACCGTACCTCTAATACATCTCAAATACATCTCACACAGGAATCACAAGAGTGCGGCAGCAGTGCAGCAGTGAATCAAGCTTAAGATTACAAGGTTATCGGGGTGCCGGTGGCGACGGGGGCTATCCAAAGGAGGAGCAATGAAAAAATACGACTGCATCATCATCGGTGCTGGTCCGGCAGGAATCTTTTGTGCTTTAGAGTTGGTGAGGCAAAAAAAAGATATAGATATTTTGATATTGGAAAAGGGGCGTGATTTACGGGACAGGGTCTGTCCATCCCGGGAGAAGAAAGCCCCTTGTTTTAGTTGTGCCTCTTGTGCTGTTATGTCTGGGTGGGGAGGTGCCGGAGCCTTCAGCGATGGGAAACTGGCCTATTCCACAGAGGTGGGAGGGATGCTGGGCTCTTACCTGGACAAGAATGATTTTCAAGAAGGCATTAAGTATGTGCATCAGATTTACTTGGAGTTTGGAGCGCCAGATAAACTTTACGGAGTAACAAACCAGGATGAGATCGAAACACTACAAAAAAAGGCTATCCTTGCGGGGATGCGGCTTGTTCAAGCACCGATTAGACACCTGGGTACTGGGCGCACCCAGGAGGTCCTGCAGCAGATGCAGGATTACCTTTTGGAACAAGGAGTAGAGATCAAAACCACAACAGCAGTCAGCTCGATTATAGTTAAAGATGGGGCTGCAGCAGGGGTGATCACTGCAGATGAAGGAGAAATTGCGGCAGATTATGTTGTCTGTGCCCCCGGAAGGTGTGGAGCCGAGTGGCTGGTGAACGAGGCCCAGCGCCTGGGGCTGGCAATGGCCGTCAATCCCGTGGACATCGGACTTCGGGTGGAGCTGCCCGCAGTTGTGATGGAAAAAATCACCGACCTGACCTATGAGGGGAAGTTCCTCTTTACATCACACACCTTTGAGGACCGGGTGCGTACCTTTTGCATGAACCCCTACGGTGAAGTGGTTATGGAGAATACAGATGGCCTGGTTACAGTGAACGGGCATACCCATGCGGACTATAAAACAGAGTACACAAACTTTGCCCTGCTCGTCAGCAAAACCTTTACAGAGCCATTTAAGCAGCCTATTGCTTACGGAAAATACGTGGCCAGCTTGGCTAATATGCTGGTGGGCGGAGTGGTCGTCCAGCGTTTGGGGGATTTAATGAAGGGCCGCAGGTCGACTGATGAGCGTATCGCCAAGGGCCTGGTAGAGCCTACACTCCAGGAGGCAGTTCCAGGGGATCTCTCACTGGTGCTTCCCTACCGCCATTTCCTGTCGATTCTGGAGATGCTCAAAGCACTAGATCAAGTGGCTCCAGGGGTTTATTCTCCCCATACACTGCTCTACGGTGTTGAGGTTAAGTTCTATTCCTCTCGCCTGGAGGTGTCCCGCAACTTGGAAACCGAGATCAAGAACCTTTTTGTGGCTGGAGATGGCGCTGGCATCACCCGCGGCCTGGCACAGGCATCTTTGAGCGGTGTTGTGGCCGGCCGCGAGATCGCAAACCGTTAAATATACCGAATTATTGTTATAGTTCTCCAGCTTAAATATGTTGACAGAAGTGTTTTTCTATTGTAACATATCATCTGTAAAAACGGTTGCATGCAGTGTAGCATATACAAATTCTTATACAAATTGCGGGGGGAATTGCATTTAACCCCTTTTAAGCTAACAAGATTGCAATACAGGCAATAAAACAGCATCTCAAAAAAGATGGGCCATTAGCTCAGTTGGTAGAGCACCTGACTTTTAATCAGGGTGTCGCAGGTTCGATTCCTGCATGGCTCACCAGTAATATCAAGGCTCCCAGCGAATGGGAGCCTTTTCCATTAGGTGTATTGACGGTAACCTGACGGTAACCAGCTTTTTATTTTTCCTTTACCTCTAGAATTGATCCCAGTTTCTCAACCGCTCTTTCCTTCATCCGGTCAACCACATGGGTATAAATATTCGCTGTTGTGGAAATATCAGCATGACCGGCTAGTTCCTGAACAACCTTTAAATCTTCTCCTTCTTCCAACAAGCTAGTACAGAATGTGTGCCTCATGGTGTGGGGTTTCTTATAGTCGATCCCTGCATTTTTTAACCGCTTTCTGTACTGATCGTTAAAACTTGTAGGCCAGATTTGCTTTCCGTCTTCTGTGGCAAAAACTAAGTCTTCATCGTGATATGCTTTACCGAAAAATAGTTTTTCCTTTGCTTGCTTTGCTTTGTGGGTTTTTAGGACGGCCACCGCCGCCGGGGTTAATGGGATCGTTCTTTCGCTTTCGCTGGTTTTTGGGGCTTGGAATTCTTTAACAACCTTTCCGGTCTCTTCGTCATAGTATTCTACCAGTGATCGCTCAATGTGCATTTTTGATTCTTTAAAGTCTATGTCCCGCCATTTCAAACCTAGGGTTTCACCACGTCTTAAACCTGTAGAAAACATCAAGTAATAGATTGCATACAGACGATCATCTTTAACGGATTCAAGAAACCTTAAAGCATCCTCCCTGGTAAATGGTTTAACCTTCTTCCTTTTTTCTTTTGGCAGGGTCGTTCCTTTTGCTGGGTTTTTGAGTATTAAATTATCCTCAACCGCTTTATCCAAGGCCGCTTTAATCACCGTCCTTGTTAATTCAACAGTTCGCCGTGACAGGCCGGCAGGGGGTTCTCCCTTCTTCACCTGTCGGCCTTCCTTATACAGCCAATTCAACACCTGCTGTATCTGGTGTGTTTGCAGGTCTTTTATTGGTATACGGCCTAATCTTGGTTTTAGGTATACCCGAATAACCATTTTATAACTGTTGTAGGTAGAAGGTCGCAGGTTGTCTTTTTTGTAAACATCCAGCCAGGTATCAAGCCAATCTGACAGTGTGCTGTTTTCGTCAACTTGTACTCCTAAAGCAAGCAAGTTCAAGCTCTACCTGCCTTTTTTTGTCTATAACTTCTCCTTCTGTGTGGCCTGAAACAGTTTTACGTTTCATTCTGCCAGTTATGGGATCGATCCCAATTGGTATTTCGGCCACCCATCTTTGACGATCTTCTCTAAAATAAATTGTTCCTTCGCCGCTTGATCGCCGTTTCTGTTTTCCTTTACCTTTACTCAATGATCCCGCCTCCCTTGATTAAGCCAATCTTTATAAGGTTTCATAAATTCTTTAACCCATATTACCGCCTCTTCCTCGTCCTCAGGGAAGTCAACACTATTTCGGACAGTTTGCTAAGCCACTACTAATAGGTGCTCGTCCTCCCAGCGCCTCAGCCACTGTATAGGGCTAAGATAGTCCAATCTTTTTTGTATCCTACGGGTGTTGTAAAAACCTTCTATATAAGCAAAGATGCCTTTAGAATCACTATCACTGAAATTTTTCCAGTAATATCCGGTATACAATAATGCCAATAACATACATAAAAATCCAAAGAATAGCAAGATAGAGAACAAGTAACTTTGTATTTAGTATTCCCAAAGAACCGATAATTGAGAAAATAACAATTGATAGTGTAATAACCAAGAGTGTAATAATATATGCTATTCGCCCTGATCGATTTCTCAGGCTTTCTTTGAACTCATCTTTGAGGTTGATCTGCTCTTCTTCTAACTTTCTCTCATAGACACCTTTTCGTCTTGGTGATGACCAGTAAACATACTTCCAAATCAAACTTAAACCCCCAATTAGTCCAGCACCTGAAAACCCGAACAACAAACTTCCAATCGTGTCTTCAGTATCCAATGCAAACCATAGACACGCAACTCCAAATACCATATAAATCAGGCCAATGTACAAGTTATTTTTCTTCATTTCTTTCACCTCCTCTATTCGGAAAGAAGATTTCCTCGATCTTTAATCCAAAAAACTCAGATATTGTAAAAGCTAAATCTAAAGAAGGATTATATTTTCCATTCTCTATAGCGCTGATTGTTTGCCTTGATACTTTAAGCACCTTAGAAAGCTCTTCTTGGTTTAATCCCCTATCCTTTCTTAATTTCTCAACTATATTTTGCAAGTCCTTATATCTCCTTTCGTCAAGTTTCCTTGACATTCATAATATCAGTCTGAGCATTTAATGTCAAGTGTCCTTTACAAAAATGATTACATGCCAAATCTGTGACAAACCAAAACGAAATAGATTAAAATATCAATAAACCACGTTCATCATAAACTGACGAACCCGTACCTCCACCACAGCGAATAGCGCGATCAAGTGCCATAATAGTGGCTACTGCTCCGTCAATTTTCTCAGTTGACTTTTCCTTATCCGCCTTTATATTTCCGGCAGGGTCTGTTCGGATATAAATGTTATCCATCATCCAACGAAGAATCGGATGCCCGCCGTGTGCAATCTTTTGTTCCAATGTTAGTTTCATCAGTTCTTTGGTTGGGGGTGACATATCTTTAAAGCCTTGACCGAAGGGAACCACAGTAAATCCAAGGTTTTCTAGATTCTGTGTCATTTGCACAGCACCCCAGCGGTCGAAGGCAATTTCTCTAATGTTGTATTTCGTACCAAGTTCCTCAATAAAAGTTTCAATGAAGCCATAATGCACAACATTGCCTTCCGTGGTTTTAAGAAACCCTTGCTTTTCCCACACATCATAATTTACATGGTCTCGTCGAACACGCAAATCGATGTTATCCTCCGGTATCCAGAAACAGTGTATTTATCGTCCTCGTCCAAAGGGGGAAAGACCAGCACGAAAGCTGTAATGTCTGTACTGCTCAATAGGTCCAAACCTCCGTAGCAGACTCGCCCACGCAGTGATTCCGGGTCAACAGCAAATGCACAGGCATCCCATTTTTCCATCGGCATCCAGCGCACCGCCTGTTTTACCCATTGATTAAGGCAAAGTTGCCTAAAACTGTTTTCCTCGGCTGGGTTTTGCCTTGCTGATTCAAAGGTTGCTTTGACTTTGTCCATGCTGACGGTGATTCCCAACGAGGGATTTGCTTTCTTCCATACCTTTGGATCAGTCCAGTCATCCTCTAAAGCAGCACCATATATAACAGGGTAGAAGGTAGGATCATTTTTTCTTCCATCTATGATATCCAAAGCCTTCTGATGTACTTCCCAGCAGATACTGTTCTGATTGTCTCCAGCAGTGGTTATAAGGAAATACAGTGGCTGCATTCTGGCATCACCACTTCCTTTTGTCATAACATCAAAGAGCTTTCTGTTCGGTTGGGTGTGAAGTTCGTCAAATATCACACCATGGGTATTAAAACCGTGCTTGTTGCTGACATCAGCTGACAGCACTTGATAAATACTGCCCGTCGGTTGATAGATGAGTTGCTTTGTAGAGTCAAGAATCTTCACTCGTTTTGCTAAAGCAGGGCACATCCGCACCATATCCGCCGCAACATTAAAAACAATGGATGCCTGATTACGATCAGCTGCGCAGCCGTATACCTCAGCACGTTCCTCGTTATCTCCACAAGTGAGCAACAGGGCAACAGCCGCCGCAAGCTCACTTTTTCCCATCTTTTTTGGTATTTCTACATAAGCAGTATTGAACTGACGATAGCTGTTCGGCTTTAGAATTCCGAATACATCACGAATAATCCGCTCTTGCCAATCAATTAATTCAAATGGCTTACCCGCCCATGTCCCTTTGGTATGGGAGAGGGCCTCGATAAAGGCTACGGCATAATCAGCGGTAGACTTATCGTAGACTGAATCCGCTGCCTAAAATATTGTTGGTGTGTATTTCTTAAGTTTTCGTATATCCGCCGCCTCCTTCCAAGCATAAAAATAGACCTGCATCATGCAAGCCTTCAAATCTATCTGTACGAGAAACAGGGCCATTTTGGCACTGTTCTCTTATTGGGTTTGAACTATTTAATTCTCTTCGCCAGTCAGAATAAAACGGGCATAGGCACGTTAGTGTCAAGACTAAGTAGGTATGCCCCTAAATATTTTTTATTAACCCCATGCTCATGCTATTCTGGCCGAGGTTAATGGCCGTAGAACATATTTGACCCACATTTTCCCTGATGACGGGCCCTCTAATATAGGCATCGCCGCTGCCATCCATTCACTTATATCCTCTTTATTTGGCTTTGATTGTGGATCTACCAGTGTTTTGGGAAGGACACTTGTAATCTGATCCCGTTTAAAACTACCTGTAACTCCGGAATACTTAAATAATTCTTTATTTGCTTTTGCTGCTAACAACCTCGCCATATGATCTGTACCAGTTGGACTCCAACCGCCACCAATGGATTTCATTCTTCTGGCTATGGTATGCCTCACTTGCCCTTCAATAACCCCTAAACGATCTTCTTTTGGTAAATTAGATATCCCTCCCCAATTGTCAAATATGTAGTGTTGTAACCTCTTCACTCGCTCTCGCCTGGCTCCTCTTGTGTTCTTGAGTATAATCCTAAATACCTCTTTTAAACCGTCTATGTCTAATTCGTAGAGTTTCTCTGCCACTGTTTGATAATAATCTTTATTAAAGCCGAGTGCCCCCATAAGCCTTTTTCGTAAGTGAAACAAGTCTAAATGATAAGTTGCAC
>JBASML010000287.1:0-1735 GCA_049656845.1 Syntrophaceticus sp. | reverse complement strand
GCCCAGAGCTGCATAAACCACAACCCAAACTCCACCAGGAGATTGCTGTAGTTGAACAGAACATGGATGGTTCTCTTCTGTTGGGCGTATTCGTAAAGACAGCCGCCTAATATCATGAGGGGATTTTCCTCTGGAGGAGCAGTGGCTACCGCCTGGTGTACACTCGCGGCACCTTCTAGCAGTCCCTGGCAGTCAATGCCGCCCAGTTCTGCCGGGAGAAAACCCACCGGTGATAAAACAGAATACCTGCCCTGCAGATCCGGTGGAAAGTGGAACAAAGAGCAGCCGAGTTCCCGGGCGATGCGGTTAATCCCGTTATCTTTAGCATCACAGATAATCACAATATCCCGGTCATCTCCACCGGTTTCCTTATACTTCTTATAAAAATAAATAAAATTCGCTGCGGTTTCTGGAGTTGATCCAGATTTACTAGTATAAACTAAAGCTGTCTTTCGAAAGTCCAGTATGCGTTCCAGCTGGGCCGCGGGAGCCGGATCGATATTATCTAACACAAAAATGCGTGGCCTCTGCGCTTCCAGTTGATGATAGGGGCCCTTAATAAACTCCAAAATAGCCTTGGTTCCCAGGGCCGAGCCGCCGATCCCCAGGATCAAAACATCCTCGTATTTTTTCCGCAACCTGATGGCGGTAGATTTGATTTCAGCAATGGTTTCTTTATCCAAAAAAGATAAAGTGATCGGTGTCCGTTTTTGACGAAGATCTTCCTGGAATTTTTGAAAAGTTGCTGTGATTGTTGAGCTTAACTGCAGCTCCCCTTTCCCTCCCGGGTTTACCAGATGGCCGGTATCGATCCTCACCAACTCATCCATACCCCCACATCCTTTCTGGTGCCAGGCACCTGACTTATTAACTTATTCTACCATCAATCATCTTCTTATATGAGTAATCTGATTATCTTCCCAATACTTTCGCCCATCGAGTACCAGTTCCTGGAGTGCCAAAGCAACTCCATCTTCATTATTTGATGCAGTAGTGTAGCGCGCCTTTGCACGCACCTCCGGATAGGCATTGGCAACAGCAAAACCATAACCCGCAAACTCCAGCATCTCCAGGTCATTGAAGCTATCTCCAAAGGCTACAACCTGCTCCCGACTTATCTCCAGACATTCCGCCAGTTTTTTCAGGGCTATTCCCTTTGTAGCCTGCGGGTGATTGACCTCCAAATAAGTGGGTTTAGATTTAGTCAAATGGGCATCTAGTTCTGCCACTCTAAGGATCTCACGCAATTCTTCTAACTCCTGATCAATCACCTGCTGATCATCGATCAAGAGCATTTTATAAGGAAGATTTTTCTCCAAAAGCTCCTCCAAATCATCAACAATTGTAAATGGAACTCCTGCCAACCGTTCGTAGTGCTCCCCAGCCTTTGTAACACGCTCAACAAATAACTTATCTTCCACATAAAGGTTGACGTGTATCTTTCTCTTGCGCCCATACTGGATCACCATGCTGGCCACCTCCTGGGAAAGGGGGCAGTTATAAAGCACATCCCCAGAGAAAACATTCTTTACTAAGGCTCCCTGATAGGTAATCAAGGGAACATCAAAACCAAGCTGCTCGGCATAAGGGCGTGCCGAAGGCAGCATCCGCCCAGTGGCCAGAGTAACAATAACTCCTGCTTCCTGTACCTCTTTCAAAATATCCATAGAAAACTGCGAGATGGTCAGGTCATCCCGGAGTAAGGTATCGTCTAAATCAATGGCTACCAGTTTAA
>JBASML010000286.1:0-3791 GCA_049656845.1 Syntrophaceticus sp. | reverse complement strand
GGGCTGACAAATGTTATTGCTCAGTATTGGACGCCGCTGTCTGCCTATGCTTTTATGGTGATGACCTTGATTTATATACCATGCATCGCTGTTATCGGTGTCATTAAAAGGGAAACCAACTCCTGGGGATGGACGGCTTTTGCCGTAGGGTACAGCCTGGTGTTGGGTTGGTTGATGGCTGTATTGATCTATCAGGTGGGCATGTTATTTGGGCTTGGCTAATTTAGTTTTGCTAGTAACGGGGGTTGAGTGAAGATGGAAACGTTGATCTTGATGGGAATTGGAGTGTTGGCTGTGGGGTTTCTGGTGTGTAAGCTTACCAGGGCTGGCATGGGTTCAGGCTGCACCTCCTGCGGAAATGATTGTGTCTATTGTCAGAGGGGGGACAGTGAATAGCGGGAAATGATTCTCCTCATGATGCACAATATTTATGCTTGGCAGGTAGGTGACTAAACAATGGATAAAGATTTGCTGCTGTTTTCTGAGTAATCATAATCCCCGATGCGGGAAAGGGCTGTCTTCTGAGTATTTTTTTAGCAGAGTTGATGAGGCTTAACTGTCAAATTTGAGAAGGTTTATTGATGAGCATTCAGGGGTGGGTTGGTTTTATCCCCCTCTCTAATCCACCCCTAAAAATAACCCAAATCAAAGCATAGCTTTTTGGAAAAACCAGTTATAAAATTGCAGTACAGATAATAACTGGACACCATTCCTACAAAAAAGGTGAAAACATTGATTGATGCTCTTGTGGGGGACTGGCTATAAACTGCTACGCAGACAGCAATTAATATCCAGGGTGTAAAACTCCTTAAGAAATTATGAAGATCCAAAACATGATCTTTAGCTTGCAAGAAATATGGCAGTTCTGCCTGTCAATAGTCCAGGTACTTTGAAAAGTTCCAAAAGATATTTCTAAAAGCAGTATCCCAATTGTAATTACAATTTGTTTTTGAACGGAATGGGTTAGTGATTATCGCTTTCTTGTATGCGGAAACTATCTTACCTTTTATCGCGTGAAAGGTGAGGATGTCTACATAGACCGCATATTATACGGCAGGCGCGATTATCTTCGTATCCTGTTCGGCGGCCCATCTGAAAAACCAACCAAGTAAAATACAGCCATTATATAAAAACCTATGGCTTTCTGCCTTTATTCCAGAATAGGCAAGAAACTGTGCAAGTTTATTATTCAAGCTCTTTTTGGTACTCCCTCACAAAACGCACGCCGAACATGGGTGTATTTATACAGATATCAGGTTTTTCAAAGTGTATTGCCTGATCTATCTGGAGAAGCCCTCCTTCAATAGTATAGGCGAGGGGATCTATGGCAAAGAGTGTAGCATGGAATAGTAATCGTCTAGCCATGGGATCTTTGCCGGCATGGGATGTGAGCCAGTGGTGTAGTTGTTCTTTATTAAAATTCATTAATGAATGTGTAAATCCGGTGGTAATGGCAGGGGAAACCAGTTTTCCCAGGATGAAAAAAACAGTAACTGATTCGACTAGTTTACTATAAGTGCAGTTAGTTTCTTTGGGCAATGAATTTCTATTATTGGATGAATTATTTTTCGAAATTGGATGACTTATATCAAAAACCTGCATGATTGTTTTAATTGTAAACTGCCATGCAGGGCAGGATTCACTCTCGAAATTCAAATTAGCTATATCAGTTACAGCAATTTTATTTTGGTTATTGTTCTTAATAGGAACGGGTATGCCTATGGAAGCCAGGCTCTTAAGCATATTCTCTGAAGGTGTTAGTTCACCGCGTAGTGCCCTTGAGAGATTTGAATGATTTATTCCTGCTTCTGATGCAATAGCACGTATAGATTTACCTGGTCTATATTGATTCAATACTTCTCTCAAATGACTTCCTTGTTCTTGGTCCCATTTCTTCAAAACATCTTACCTCCCTAAAATATTCAACACATATTGTATCATAATTTAAAACAAATACTACACATGTGTTTCTCGTGGTGTTGCATTTATATTTGTTTTGTATTATAATATAAATGTGTGCCAATAACACATTGCAAACATCTAGATGTAATATGTTATACGTAAAGAAAGCACCAGAACGCTAGTGTAACTAATATATCTAGTGTATAGAAAAAATTAGGAGGGGGTTATATGCCCTCTCCTACTCGATTTACAGAAATATCTTTGCCCCTAACACCCCTCACAAGGGGAGTTTCTATAAAATGGATGAGAGGAGTTGATTCGGGTTGTATCATCGAGATTTTTTAGATTTAATATCAAATCTCAGTGTTGGTGACCGGATAAGAGTTGAGTGGACAAGCAAGAGGCAAGGTATAGGGAAAGAGTGCTATCTGCCTGAAGGGAAGATAGTTCAGATTACGGATAACGCCATTTATTACCGTGGGGATGTTGGGTTTACTGCGGGAATTAATAAGGGAGATATTGCTATGGGGGTAGAGATCAAGCAGATTTCGTAAGGTACTTCTTAAGCTTTAGGTCCTCATATTTATTTTCCGCGATTAAGGAAGGCCCTGCTAATTACTAACTACCTCATTTTTGCTGTTTGCCTCACTTGATGGTTTCTTCTAATTCTGGTGTCTGGTGTCAGGCTTATCCTATTTTATCTAATCTTTTTAAGGCTAACATATTCTCTGCCAATAAGACAAAAAAGCGAGCTTGGCCGCTGATGGCAGTATTTAACAGTGTGCCTGTGCTTGCTTTTTTGATGCTGAACAAATATAATATTTTAAATAAATAAGTTAAAGATCAGTGAAGGAGAAAAGTAGGCCGGTCCCAGTTTCCTAGGGAGGGGATGTCACCGACTGAAAGCATTCCTGTAATATGGCCAGCTGAAGTTCTCTCCGGAGATGTCTGCTGAAACCGCACCTTGCGGGCAAGTAGGTTCGACCGTCATCTCCCGACGTTACACGGGAGAGGGTATCGGAATGATTTCCCGTACTCTTTGATGAGTGGGTCCCGTTTTTTTAGCGGGCCAAGTTAGGGTGGTAACGCGGTAAGTATAAGCTTCTCGTCCCTTAGGGATGAGAGGCTTTTTTGTTTGAATTGTTTGTTGTGCCGTATTGCTACCCTGAAGATAAACGCCTGATGCCGGATGTCGGAAATTACCTGGAAACATTTCTACTGTTTCTGCAACATTATATGGCTATATGGTTTTGGCCCTGTTTTCATGATCTGCTGGTGCCGGGTAGTATGGGTGCCTGCTCGGGAAAGATCCCTGTACCTTTATGAGTGGGCCTTTTTGGCCAAATAGGGTGGTACCGCGAACAGCCTGCCGCTTTCGTCCCTTTTGACGATGCGGCGGGCTTTTATATTTCACTACAAAAAGGGGGTTTGTAATATGGTAGTGGTAATGAAGTTAACAGCAAAACATGAAGAGATTGCTGCTGTACAGCAGCGATTGGAGCAGGCTGGTTTTCAAGCGCATTTTATCCGAGGTGTAAAACGCCTCGTTATTGGTGCAGTAGGGGATAGGGCTGTGATTAACTCTCTTGGATTGGAAGCATTGGATGGGGTGGAGAGAGTAGTGCCGATCATGAAACCATATAAATTAGTGAGCCGGGAGGTTAAGGAGGAAAACAGCCTTGTCAAAGTGAAAGATTCTGTTTTCGGAGGCGGCAAACTGGTTGTTATTGCTGGCCCCTGTGCGGTGGAAAGCCGGGAGCAGCTGCTTGCTGCTGCCTGCAGGGTACGCCAGGCAGGAGCTAAGGTATTGCGTGGTGGTGCCTTCAAACCCAGGACTTCTCCTTACAGTTTCAGGGGTTTGGGCAAAGAAGGGTTACAGCTGCTGGCAG
>JBASML010000285.1:0-8570 GCA_049656845.1 Syntrophaceticus sp. | reverse complement strand
TTCCTCTTCACCTGAAACAAGAGATGCAGAAAGGTTAAGAGTACGAATCCCAATGACCATTGACTCGATGAGCACAACAGTACCCCGAATAAACGGCCACTTCAATATAGAAAAAGAATCCGACCAGGGGGAGAGCTGCTCCTGGTGGATTACAATTTCATCCCCTACCCGGACGGCAGTGGCAATTTTTTGGGGGCCACGCATCATCACACCCTCGATAACAGCCTGCCCCCCATACTGAAACTGCTTTTGATCGGTTTTGCGAGGCAAAACACACCCCTCCCCCTTAATTCTAAATAATAGAGGGAATGTGCTATCCTTCTTTTTTAGCTTCCCCGTACTTCTTACGGAATCTCTCTACACGCCCACCCTTTTCCATAAGCCTGGTTCTAGCCCCTGTATAAAAAGGATGGCATTTAGAACAAACCTCCACTCTCATGCTCGGCACTGTAGACCCCACTTCAAACCGGGCTCCACAGGCGCAGGCAATGGTGGCCTTTTCATGATACTCGGGGTGAATACCCTTTCTCATGACATCACCTCCAACATCATATCTATAACGCTGAATATTATAGCACAGTGCTAAGTTATCTGGCAAACGAATTTGTTCGTTAATCAACTGTCCCGAAACGAGCAGTTGTCCTGTCCGGCCTGTAATCTGGAGTCGAGCAGTAGGTCGTCAGGGTGTCCGATCTGTTTTCAGAATAGTCTCGCTCAAGTAGCACCAGCAGATGATAAAAACACCTGACAGCTCTACCAGCGAGCGATCTTCTGGAAGACCATTAGGGTGTCTGATCTGCTTTCAGGCGAAGATGAAAATACCTGACGGATCTACAGCGAGCAATCTATAGAAGGCCGGATAACAGGACAGGCGAAACGAGGATGACAGCTCGGGAGGCGAGTACTGATACCTCTTTAAACTGCCATGGAGCAGATCTGCTGCAATGCCGAACCCGGCATTCGATAGAAACAGCTGGTGACATGTTACATAACATCCCAGAGATAAAAAAAGGAGCGCAGATTTTAGTCGCTCCTCGATTACTTTCATTTGTGTTTCAAATAAAGGATAGGGTCAACTGTTTTGTTGTTGACCCGCACTTCAAAGTGGAGGTGCGGGCCTGTGGAACGGCCGGTAGAACCGACTTGAGCAATCCCTTGCCCTTCTTCTACAACATCTCCTGGCTTAACCAGGTATTTAGAAAGATGAGCATAAAGTGTCTGATAACCATCTCCATGATCAAGAATCACTGTTTCACCATAAAAGGGAAGATACCCTAGCGAATCTACCCGACCACTTTGGGCAGCCTTAATTATCTCTCCCATCTCCCCTGCAATATCCAGTCCGTGATGAAATCCACTACCCCGGGGGCCAAAAGGGGATGTGATTTTTCCGGTCAATGGCCAGCTGAAAGTCTGCTCTGGCCCCTGCGCTGTCACTGGTTGAACCTGATCAGCCACAGCGATAATCAGATCCTGGCCATCCCATATAGAATCTGGGTCCTGGATCTGGTTAACCACCATCAACTGCTCCATACTTACTTGATAGCGAGATGCCAAGCTCCATAGTGTCTCACCCCGGGCAACCCGGTGGGTCAGCCCCCTTGCCTGTGCTTGCGAAGATAACACAAGAACCTGTCCAGGTTTAATCAAATCGCCTTGGATACCGTTAGCAGCTGCGAGATCCCTTAAATCCACCTGGAAACGGCGAGAAATGCCCCACAAAGTATCTCCAGACCGAACAGTATATGTATTCTCAACTGTTTTCCCCGCGGTTTCTTCCCTCCAGTAAGACGCAAAACTGTCTTCAGCAAAATAACCAGCCGCCTGGTGCAGAGGGCCTATCAAGCCCACCAAAACTATCATACAGCAGATAAGGCACCTTCTGAGCAGCATTTTTTTCACCTCTCATAAAACCACCTATACTGCTACTTTTCCCTATCCGCTGGAAGTTATTCACTTTTACAATTTCACCTACTAACAGATGATGAAAACACCTGACTGGCCTACCAGCGAGCGACCTATGGAAGGCCAGGTAACAGGACAGGCGATGCGAGGATGACAGCCCGGGAGGCGAGTACTGATACCTCTTTCCGTTCCGCCGATCGGTCTAATCAGTCCCTTAATCGAAGAGTTGAGGGAGTGCCCGCAGCAGATCCTTGTTTTCCTTTGTCTTCTTCATAGCATCAATAAGCATTTCGATGGCATCGTTGGTTCCATAGGAGGCGAACATCCTCCGGAAATTCCAGACAAGATCTAATTCATCTTTGCTGAGCAGCAATTCCTCCCGCCGTGTGCCAGAACGCTTGACATCAATAGCCGGGAAAATTCGTTTCTCTGCTAATTTGCGATCCAGCACCAGCTCCATATTGCCTGTACCTTTGAACTCTTCAAAAATCACATCATCCATTCTGCTCCCAGTTTCCACAAGCGCTGTAGCCAGGATGGTCAAACTGCCACCCTCTTCAATATTCCGGGCAGCTCCGAAAAAACGTTTAGGTTTATGCAGTGCGGTAGGATCGACTCCGCCGGAGAGGGTGCGGCCAGAAGGAGGGACAACCAAGTTGTAACCCCGGGCAAGGCGGGTGATGCTGTCCAGGAGAATTACCACATCACGATTGTGTTCCACAAGCCTCTTGGCTCGTTCCAGTACCATTTCAGAAACCTTGACATGGTTTTCCGGAGGCTCATCAAAAGTAGAGCTTACCACCTCACCATCCACAGACCTCTGCATATCTGTGACCTCTTCTGGGCGTTCATCGATGAGCAGCACCATCAAATAAACATCCGGGTAGTTCTTAGTAATAGCATTGGCAATTTTCTTGAGCAAAAAGGTCTTCCCAGCTTTAGGAGGAGCAACAATCAAACCACGCTGGCCCTTTCCTAAAGGAGAAATAAGATCAATGATCCGACAGGAGATATCCCCTGACCCGTCACTTTCTAGAGTAATCCGCTCATTAGGGAAGATAGGAGTTAAGGAATCAAAATGGAGCCTCTGTGCAGCCTCATCCGGGTCATAGCCGTTAACTGTCTCTACCCGCAGCAAGGCAAAAAAACGCTCCGTTTCTTTGGGTGCCCTAACTTGTCCGGCAACACAATCACCAGTTCGCAGGTCAAAACGCCTAATCTGGGAAGGGGAAACATAGATGTCATCATGGCTGGGCAGATAAGCAAAGGGACGCAGGAAACCATAGCCATCTGGAAGAATCTCCAGGATCCCCTGAGCAAATAACAGCCCATCCTTCTCGGTTTTAGCCTTCATAATTTCAAAAATCAGTTCTTTTTTGCGCAAGCGGGAATACCCAGACAGATCCAGGTCTTTGGCAATTTTAAGCAACTCTGATATGGTCTTTTGCTCTAATTCTGTCACATTCAAGTTTATACCACCCTATTTTTTATTAATTTTAAATATACAAGATTCAAATTCAGATAAAATCATTAACAATCAATTGGGTATCTAGCAAGATAAAGTAACCCTTCTCAGCCGCCCAGGTAAGCCCCCCTCATGATTATGAAAACAAAAGGCCAAAGCTGAACATTGAGGAACTAAAAGAAGGCGATTTTTCATAACTTCTGGTTTCCGACTTCTATTTTCATGGACCCCTATGCCGCTTTTATGGCAAAACCAACAAGGATAAAAACAGAGGTGAACAATCAGAAATGTCGCAGTACACGAGCACAAAGCAATTCTTATAAATTTCAAGCCTCCGACATCCAACCCCAGACATCTATTATCAAGGTAGGAGTAGTTGGAATTTGCAGTTTATTATTAATTGATTGTCCGGTCATTCCGGGCGATCAAGGGAAGGGTGTAGAAAACATACTAGTGCCGCTTTCCACAGTATAGCAGCTCTGACAGCCTTAAAAAATTAGGGTCCGGCATTAAAGTAGGGGAGTATATAATATCTTAATACGGTATTTAGAATAGATTAACACACATGTTTATTTCTGTCAAACCATAATATCAACCCTTGATTACTTTCTCCCAATCCGCAAGAAAACGCTCTATCCCTCGGTCAGTCAGAGGGTGTCGGAACATCATTTTCAGCACATTAAAGGGTATAGTAGCAATATCGGCTCCAATTCTTGCTGCATCCAAAACATGAAGGGGATGGCGAATACTGGCAGCAATCACTTTTGTTTCTAACTGGTAGTTTTCGAAAATACTCATGGTGTCACTCAGTACTTCCATTCCCTCCAGGCCGATATCATCGATCCGGCCAATAAAAGGGCTAACATAAGCAGCCCCGGCCCTGGAGGCTAATAGAGCCTGTAGAGCGCTGAAAACTAAGGTTACATTAGCACGAATCCCTTCAGCGGACAGCACCTTCACCGCAGACAAACCCTCAGGTGTTACGGGTATTTTTACAACAATATGGGGATTAAGGGCTGCCAGTTCCCGAGCCTCCCGCAGAATTCCATTCAGGTCCTGGCTGATCACCTCAGCGCTTACCGGGCCCTGTACAAGATCACAGATCTCCTTAATAATTTCATGAAACTGCCGCCCCTCTTCCTTAGCAATAAGGGTCGGATTGGTGGTTACTCCTGAGATAACCCCCCAGCTTACGGCTTCCTTGATTTCTTTTACATTAGCAGTGTCTAAAAAGATCTCCAACCTCTTTCACTCCTCTAATTCAAATAATTCAAGGCTTTTCTAGGCTTGTCCTTGGGACCCGAAAAGCCGGATCTTTTCCCTGATTACCTCTGTAGCCCTCATGCGTGCGGGCCCCAAAACCTTACGTGGGTCGATCTCCTCCGGATTAGCTGCAAGCACCCGGCGCATCTCGTCTACAAAAGCCACTCGGATATCGGTATCTATATTCACCTTGCGAACACCCAGTTCAATGGCTCTTCTGATATCCTCTTCTGGTACGCCAGAAGAACCATGCAGCACCAAAGGTATTCTGATCAGTTCCCTGATCTCCTTCAGGCGTTGAAAATCCAGATCAGGCCTCCCGCGGTAGCGCCCGTGTGCAGTACCAATAGATGGGGCTAAAGCATCGACCCCTGTTTCCTGTACAAAGGTGACTGCCTCCTTGGGGTCAGTAAGAAAGGCTTCCCGTTCAGATACACTGATCTCATCTTCAGTGCCTCGCAAGCGGCCAAGTTCTCCCTCCACTGACACACCTACCGCATGAGCCACCTCCACTACCTTGCTGGTTATCTTAATATTTTCCTCTAAGGGAAGTTGAGAACCATCAAACATAACAGAAGTAAAACCCGACCTCAAGCAGTTGATCACCTGTTTGAAATCGGTTCCATGATCCAGGTGCAGGGCTACAGGAACCTTTGAAAAGAGAGCTGCTTCACGCACCAGGGCTGTAATATACCCCAATCCTGCATATCTGATCGCACCCTGGCTGGCTTGTATGATCACCGGAGACTGCTCCGCCTCAGCTGCTGCAATGATCGCTTGCACGATCTCCATATTGTTGCAGTTAAAGGCACCTACAGCATACCCACCTGTTTCAGCCTTAGTAAGAAGTTCTAAACTGGTCACCAAACTCAAGGGAAAGTTACCCCCTATTCCTTGGACTTTCTCCTTCTATTTTTCCCCTTGCCCTGGCATAACCACTGCAAGGCTCCAGTCTTTAATACGATCTCCCAGGTATTTTTCATGGCTTTCTGGTCTTCCTTAGTTTCGGCACCGATAATACCCAAAGCCTCGCAGTTCGGGCAGCGTAACTCTACCCGATCCGCAAAAACCTCTACCTCAACATCCATATTCCCACACTGGCAGGAGAGTCTCCCCTCTGCTGCTAGTTTATGCAGATCATCTAGAATATCATACATGACCTCCGGGTTTTCAAAATAATCGGAGAAACCAAGATCCTCTGCCATTTCCCGCAGTGAGCGCTCCTGTTTGGCAATACACTTCCTAACCTTTTGCCGCGGCCCGATAAAACCTACCTCCAAGCCAGTCTCCTCACAGAATAATGGCAGAACTTCAGAAGACCAGATGTCCTTGAAAAGATAGTGGTAAAGATGCTTTGTATCACACATTAAGCAGTCCAGCTGTATGTAGTATACCTTGCGATCCTTTGTTGTAATAGAAAGCAGTTGTGCCCCGCAGTCACAGCAGAAACGCACAGGATCCCTTCTTGAAAAAGAAAAAAATGACAGTGTGTGGTATTTTATTTTCCCACATTCTGGACAACGCAAGGCAACTGTGTTTGACGTTTGAACGATCATTTTCTATAACCTCCTCCGCCACTGCCAAAGGTGTATGCTCTCTCTATTCTCCATATAACCATTAATTCCTCTAACAAAATAGATTAAATTGCTATAGGGGAGGTTAGGGCTACATCTCTAGACAGCTGTTCATGTAAGATGTTTGTTCCTGGCACCTGTAGAGGTGGGGAATAGACTCTCTGATCGCTGTACGCCTCACCTGTAGGAGCACCGGGGTCCCAACCTTTACATCAGGTATCTTGCCCACATCGATACAGCTTAATTCCATTCCGATTCTGCCAACAACAGGCGCAGGGGTCGTCCCATTGATATAAACATGAGGTGCGCCTACCGGATGGCCCAGATAACCCAAAATAATTTTAGCGATCACTTTACATAAATCCCAGAGACCCGCAGGGCGCTGCTGCACATCCAAGCCAAAACCATCTCTGTAGCCTACAGGCAAAACTGCTATCATCGTATCCCGGCGCACCCGATGTGTTCTCCCATAGCCTATGGTCATCCCACTCCGGGCCTCCTGAAGATGGATTACCCTGGTCCAGAGAGACCAGGTATCTTCCAGATCAAATTCCAATTTTTTCACCCCAGCAGGAAACTGGCCGTATAAAAGGGTGCCCACACGCACCATCTCCAGATGCATTTCAGGGTACAGCAAAGCAGCAGCACTATTGCAGACATGCCGCAGGGGAAAGTGCACCCCCAGTTCTCCCAGCTCCTGTACTACACCACAAAAAGAGCGAAACTGACAGCGGGTAAAGGATGGATCAACAGCTGCTGAGGCAAAGTGGGTGTAGATCCCCTCCCATTCCAATCCCGGCAAAGAAAACAGGTGATCCGCTACATCCTTAAGGGTTTCCGGGAGAAACCCCGCCATCCCCATCCCTGTTTCGATCTTGAGATGTACAGGTGTTCTCATCCCGAATTTTTGAGCTGCAGCAGATAAGGATTCGGCCTGTTGAAGGCTGTTGATGGATGGTGTAAGAGCAAAGCTCACTATATCATCTTCCTCACCAGGCAACAGAGAGCGAAAGAGAAGGATCGGGGCATCAATGCCCGCTTCCCTTAGGACAATCCCCTCTTCCGGATGAGTAACACCAAGTGCATCAGCACCGCGGGCCAGGGCAGTTTTGGCCACCGGCAGCAAGCCGTGACCATAGGCATCGGACTTGACCACTGCCATCAGCCTGACATCACTTCCCAGGCATTGCTTCACCCTGGCAGTATTATTCCCTACGGCATCTAGATTAACCTCCACCCAACAAGGATGGCCTTCCTGGATATCCATCATTTTTTTAACCTCAACTATTACTATTAATCTAAGAGAGTAATAATGTAATAATATATACTTATCAATTAGTCCGATTATTAGTCCATCTCTACTTGCTGGGCCTTTTTGCGGTGGGTAAACTGCAGATAAATTGGCACAAGCCTCTTCCAAAGAAAATACCAGAAAGAAGATAAGACCAGGTCATGTTCTGGGATAAACTCGGTAAACTCCCCCCCAAAGCCCTTTTTAAAGCGGTAAAGCCCTGCTAAGGGATTTTGGGGGTCATCTGTTGGCGGAACACCCCTCATATCATATACCCTGCACTGCAGTGACTTAGCCCACTTGATCATCTCCCACTGCAGGAGGTAGTTAGGCATTACATTTCGCCGCCTATTGCTTGATGCTCCATACAGGTACCAGACGCGATCCCCGCAGTGAAAAGCGATGGTTCCGGCGATGTATTCCCCCTGGTATTCTGCCAAAAACAAGCGCGCAGTTCCTTGACTAACAAAGAGGTCCCACATAGATTCAAAATAGCTGAAATCACGGACAAGAAAACGGTCACGCTCCGCTGTTTCCTTTAATAAATCGTAAAAAATACTCAGGTCATCTTTATTCTCTGCCACCCGTACCTTTACCCCCCTGCGGTCTGCCAGGCGTATATTGTATCTTGTCTTACTCGCCATCCTGGCCAATAACTCCTCTTCAGAAGGGGTAATATCCATACGGAATACATAACGAGGCTGTACCCCTCCAAAACCTGTTTCACCCCCAGCGGGGCGAAAACCCAGCTCCTGTAAACGTTTAAGTGCGGATTCATTTGGTAAGGGGATGTCAGGATCAATTTTAATAATAACAGCCCGGTGCTTCTTCCCGAGCTTAATTACCTCTTTCCAGAAAAACTCTTCACTTGCAGGATCACACTCCTCACTGAGCATTGGCCCCCTGGGGGCGTAAAGGATCGACCTACCAAAGAAAGGAAGTTTCCTTTTCAGAAGGGAAAGGGCAGCAACCGGTGTGCCATCCTTTGTCAAAAGAAGGCGCAAAGGCAGCCACCCAGTGCCCCGTTTTAGTTCCCCCCACTCATCACTCTGCAGAAAATGTGGCCGTAAAG
>JBASML010000284.1:0-2150 GCA_049656845.1 Syntrophaceticus sp. | reverse complement strand
GGTTGGGGTTGTAAGCAATCCCTCTTCGAGCCCTTTCCCCTGTGCACCTATAAAGCCAAAAAGCCTTTTTTCGCTTTTCGCCTCAACTGTGGGGGTTGTTGTTGCAACAAGCAAAAGGCTTTGTGATAAATCAGTTTTCTCCATCAAAAAGCCGATAAATTCATCATATTCATGCAGTATTTTCTCTCTTTCTTGTTGGTAAACCTGAGCAGTAAGCTCCTCTTTTTTATGCTCAAGGCGTACAAGGTTTCCCAGGTCAATCACCATCAGATCTGTTTGTGGTTTTAGCTGCAAAAAGAGGCTTTCTAGCTTAGAGAAATCTGTACGGTGCCCTAGAGGGTCACAAGGATCGTAGCTAATGACCTCTTCGGAAATATTTCCGCAGTCAATAATCCCTTTACGATCCATGGCAATTAGGGCAGCAGAACGGTCATGCAAAAATTCTCCAGGCAGGTCAGAGTTGCCGATCACTGCTGTTTTCAACCCTTTTTTATGCAGCGCATCACCTAAAGCACCTGGTTCCGCACTATTTTGCTCCTTCTCATTTGCCCACTGGATGGAAGGAAAATCTAAAACGACAAGGTTTTCAGGCTCAGGAACAATCCCTGTTCGTGCCTGAAAAAGCACCATCGGATCCTCACCATGGATATTCTCCCGGGGGCCAAAAACAAGGGGTTCTATTTTTGTACCCAAAGCAACTCGGCCAGCACTGATAGTTGCTGCGGCATTCTGTCTGTTGCGTGCCCCTGCAGTGTTGGTATTCAGGAGGGCAACACTTCCCTCTCCGAAAAAATTATGCAGATGTTTTAACTCTGTTCTATTTAAATCGTCTGTGTTTAAGTAATCGCAAATAACAAAAACTACCTGACGTTGATCTATTTCACTTGCTGCCTGGGCAAATGTCGGCAGCATTAAAAATAAAATCAGCGGCAGAAATAGCGCAAGGGTAAATTTCAATAATCTATGAAATCTTATCTTAATCATTCTTGGCCCTCTCGTAAAACCATTGTATAGATTTCCTTAGTTTTTTCTATCATACGGCTGCATGTAAAATATTGTACCACCATTTCCTTCCCCTTGCTCCCTAAAGATACAGCCATTTCCCGATTATGCAAAAGTAAAAGTAAGGTTTCGGCCAGGGCCTGGGGATCTCCCGGAGGTACCAGAAACCCTGTCTTCTCAGGAGAAATAATCTCCGTCAGTCCTCCCACAGCGCTGGCCACCACTGGAAGACCTGCAGCTAGGGCCTCTAAACAAAAGATTGACATCCCCTCCCGGAGGGATGGGATTGCAGCTATATCAAATACCGGCAAAAGAGAAGGAATATCAGAACTAAAACCATAAAATATTACCTTCTCTTCAATCCCCAGCATTCTGGCTTGCTGCTGCAAGGATTCCCTGTCAGGTCCGTCACCTACTATTAAAAAATAAACCGGTCCATACTCTTTGTCAATAAGGTAAGCAGCTTCTAAAAGATATTTAATTCCTTTTGCAGGCTCCAGGCGAGCCACAGTCCCAATAACAGGCACATCTTCAGGGATCCCCACAGCTGCTCTCGATATGCCTGCAGAGGATAGAAATAAATCACTATCAATACCATTATAGATCACTGTGGTCTTTTCCTGTGGGATCCACATATGCCTCTCCAGTTCATATTTGAGAGTCTCGGAAACTGTGATGGTATGGCTAACCGCTAATCTCATCAAAGAGGACTGCAGGATTCGTAAGACATTAGCAAATGGTAAGGTTGTATTGTGCATGTTGTGAATAGTTGCCAATACTTTCCGACAGCGGGCAAGCAGGGCAGCTGTTTGCCCGATCATTCCCGCCCTAACACCATGGGTATGCACCAGATCTATTTTTTCGTTACGTATAATCTGGGCCAGGGAACAGATGGCCCTCCAATTTTGTAAAGGATTGTTGTTCTCATCAAATTGTATCATAAATGTCTTACGGGTAAAGGGACGTAAGACAACAGTTAAATCACTGGAAGCAGGTGCAGCTAAATAGAGGGCAAACCCTTCCTTTTCTAGCCCCTCAAACAATGTTACCAGGTGTTTTTTCATGCCTCCTTGGGCGGGTCTGACCACATGAAGAACATTTGCTGTCAATAAGAAACCCCCAAAAAAATAAAAATGCGAGGTTTCTCC
>JBASML010000283.1:0-1641 GCA_049656845.1 Syntrophaceticus sp. | reverse complement strand
ATCCTACCCCTTATTTGCCTTACCATAAATCAGAAACGGAAAATCGGAGGTCTGGAGTTTGCCAGAACCACCTTACGCTTGTTCTGCGAAATTCCTGGCTTTTACCTCTTTTCCCATCCTCTAGTGTCGCTTAAACGACATGGATTTCTACCTACATTATAGAATTCCCTGCATCCAGTGTCAAACAATGCCAAAGCACAAAAACTCTTGGGTAAGACTCAAGCCTGCCCCCATAAAGGATATGAACCCAGAATTTTAAACCCTGTAGTGATCTCTGTGAGGTTACCGAGCAGGTCCTGGATAGCTGGATCAATAGTGGATCCGACAAAATCCAGGAAGAAGATATATTCTCCCAGCCTTCTCTTTGCTGGTCTGGATTCAATGCGGGTCAGGTTAATCTCACGCAGAGCAAACTCCCTCAGTACTAGATACAGGGCACCGGGATGGTCGCGGACACCAAACACCAGTGATGTTTTGCAAATAGACCCACTGCAGGGCACTCCATCCCTGCCGATGGCCCAGAAGCGGGTCACATTATTAGGGCAGTCATTGACCCCTTGGAATACTACCTCCAGCCCATACACATTGGCAGCAGCCGGCGCAATGGCAGCCCAGGGACGCTCAGATCCTGCTACCAGCACAGCCGCAGCCGCGGTGCTGGAGCACTCCTGCCATCTTGCATCAGGGATTTCTTTTCGGAGAAAGTTCCTGCACTGGGCTAAAGCCTGAGGGTGAGAGAGGATTTTCTCAATCTCCGGCAAGGTTACCCCTGGACGCACCAGCAAACTGTGGATCACCGGTATATGGAGTTCTCCCCGCGCAACCAGTTCATAAGTGCCCGCCAACAAATCAAAGACAATCCCCACTGACCCTTCTGTGGAATTTTCCACAGGAACTATACCCTCTTCCAACATACCGGATGCCACCCCATCTAAAATATCCTCCAGTGAAGTGCATTCCACAGTTTCCCATCCTTTTCCCTTACAGTACCTGTGAGCAGCAACCTCAGAAAAGGTGCCCCGTGGCCCCAGATACCCTAAGCGGTACACACCATCTCTCATCTCAAAGATCACGCCCCATTGCTGCGGCTATCCCCTGTAGTTCTTCCATTAATAAGTCAAAATCATCAGGAGAAAGGGACTGTGGGCCATCACATAAGGCATGGGCTGGATCAGGATGAACCTCGATGATTAAACCATCTGCCCCTGCAGCCACCGCAGCCCTGGACATAGGAGCCACCAACTTGCGGTCCCCTGTAGCATGGCTGGGGTCAGCAATCACTGGGAGATGAGATAGTTCCTTTACTAAAGAAACAGCACTCAGATCAAGGGTATTGCGTGTAGCATTTTCAAAGGTGCGAATACCCCGCTCACAGAGGACCACTTCTTCATTCCCTTCTGAAAGAATGTATTCAGCAGCCATCAGCCACTCATCTATTGTTGCCGAAAAGCCTCGCTTCAGTAATACCGGTTTTTGGCAACATCCAACTGCTTGCAGAAGACTGAAGTTTTGCATGTTTCTAGCTCCCACTTGAACCATATCCACATACTCTAAAGCCATCTCCAGGCTGGTTTCATCAAGCACCTCGGTAACGGCAGCCAAACCGGCCTCATCGGCAACCTCTGCCAGCAGCTGTAACCC
>JBASML010000282.1:0-13040 GCA_049656845.1 Syntrophaceticus sp. | reverse complement strand
CTGGACCATGATATCGGCTGCTTTATCGGGTCCAATACTCCTTTTTAAATTGTAGACCCCCCTCTGCAGACCCCCTCTGCAGACCCCCCTTTAAGCCGCTTTGCCATTTTATATAAATGGTAAGCGGTTTAATTTTCTGCTATAACTATTCTTACTCTGTAGAAAACTCATCATGCCCATTATCCTCATTATTATCCCTAGAGCGCAGCCTGCGAAAAAACTCCTGTATAAGATGGGCGCATTTTTCTTCCATAACACCCCCTGTTACCTGGACCTGGTGATTAAAACAGGTTTCGCTGAGGAGATCCACACAAGATCCGGCAGCACCGGCTTTGGGGTCGGCGGCACCGTAAACAATGCGGCCTACTCGTCCTTGAATCGCTGCTCCGGCACACATGGGACAGGGTTCCATGGTTACATAAAGGGCGCACTCGTTCAAGCGCCAGCTTTCCAGCCTCAAAGCAGCCTCTCGCATAGCCAAAATCTCAGCATGAGCAGTTGGATCGCCAAGCCTTTCCCGCAGGTTGTGGCCGCGGCCGATCACCTCTTCACCATGCACCACAACAGCACCCACCGGCACCTCCAACTTATGGGCAGCCTTATAGGCCTCTTTGATGGCCTCTTTCATAAACCTTTCATCACGTTCTCTGCTTTCATTCTCCAATTTTTTCCCGCCTCACATCCGAACAAAATCAAGGGTAATTCTAACATGAAGCTGTTTAAATATCAATTTTACCCATTTAAGCGTTTTTACATACTGCCAGGTCGGTACTAAAAGGATCAAAGCCTGGGAATTCCCTTCTCAGCCCTCTTATTGAGCGGCCAGATCGGTATTAAAGGGATCGGAAATGCAGTCAGGTAGGCAACAGCAGAAGATACAAGTCAGGGAGTGTCACAGTACTAACTAACATAGAATGACAGAGAACCGCCCTGCTACCTTCCCTCAGAAGTTGTTTTTATTTGGATAAGATGTTATTATGATAATAAATCTGGCCTAAAATAGTCTAAATGAATTTATTTTGCGATATTGCAACTATTGCTTACTATTTCTAATGTTAAAAACACTGTTTTTATTTATATTTTTATAAGCACCCAGGGGTTATCCACATCCGTAAAAACGACACAATATTCTTCATTATCTCACTTACTACACCCTTAGCAAACCATATCACATATCTGCTATTTTCTGACATAAATGGAAAGGAGAGTGATCTCATGACCTTTGCGGTAATTATGGCAGGAGGCCGTGGAGAAAGATTCTGGCCAAAGAGCAGGCAGAGTCTGCCTAAACAGTTCCTCCGGCTGATCGGGGATAAAACCATGCTCCAAAGAACAGTTAGCAGAGTGGAAAAATTATTGGCTCCTGAAAAAATTTATATTATAACAGCAGAAAACCATCAAAAGATAGTTCGGCGCCAGGTACCTCAAATTCCCCAGGAGAACATTATTCTGGAACCCTGCGGCAGAGATACAGCTGCTGCTATTGGCCTTGCTGCTGTAATTGTCCAACAAAAGGACCCCAAAGGTGTAATGATTGTGCTGCCAGCTGACCACTATATTGCAGATGAAGACCGCTTTGCAGAGATCCTGAAAGGTGCAGTTGCCGCAGCTTCAGAAAACCATGCGGTCACCATTGGCATTAAGGCAAATCGCCCAGAAACTGGTTTCGGTTATATTGCCCAAGGCCAGTTTTATAAGAACTTTGCAGGAATCCCCGCTTTTTATGTAGAGAGGTTTACAGAAAAACCGAACCGCCAGCAAGCATTAAAGTTTCTGGAAAGCGGCAATTATTTTTGGAACAGTGGCATCTTTATTTGGAGAGCAGACCTGATCAGGCAGTTGATTAAAGATCACCTTCCCTCCTTAGCAGAGGGTTTAGATAAGATTGAAGAAACTATAGGCACAGATAGATACCCCCAGGTTCTCCAAGAAGTCTATGCTCAGCTGCCCAGAATATCTATCGACTACGGTGTCATGGAGAAAGCCGAGGAAGTCCTAATGGTGCCTGGGGATTTCGGTTGGGATGATGTGGGTTCCTGGACTGCACTGGAATCCTATATGGAGAAAGACAGCAACGGAAATATTTTAGATGGACAAGGGGTGCTGGTGGACACCAAAAATACCATGGTTCAGGCCTCTGACAAAGTGGTGGCTACCCTGGGGGTTCGTGATCTGATCATTGTAGAAAGTGAAGGGAGTATTCTCATCTGCCATAAACAAAAGGCCCAGGAACTAAAAAAAGTAATCAATGCTCTACAGGAAAATGGCTATAAGGAGATATTATGATGAATGTTGAGATTTTTAGGCAGTATGACATTCGTGGACACGCAGAACGTGACCTAACCGATGAAACTGTAAGGCTGATCGGTCAGGCTTTTGGAACATATATTCAGAATCAAGGAACTACGGAGGTACTGGTGGGCCGGGATAACCGCCTCAGTTCTGAAAGGTTACATAAAGTGCTCTTAGAGGGCCTCCTGGATTCCGGGTGTCATGTGATAGATATTGGGTTAGTGGTAACCCCTATCCTGTACTTTGCCAGGGAACACTTCCAGATCGATGGTGGAGTGATGATTACCGGTAGCCATAACCCACCAGAGGATAATGGACTCAAACTAGCCTATGGGCCCGGCACTATTTATGGTGAGGAAATCCAGCGTTTAAAAAACATGATTATCTCCAAAGAGTTCAAATCCGGCAGCGGTACCCTGGAGGTAAAGGATGCTGTGCAGCCCTATCTGGAGATGCTTCAGGAAAAGATCAGGTTAGGGCCACACAAATTAAAGGTCGCCGTGGACTGCGGCAATGGGACAGCATCACTCTTTGCCGAAAAGATCCTGAGCAATTGGGGGTGTGAAGTAATTCCCCTTTACTGCGAATCAGATGGTACATTCCCTAATCACCACCCAGACCCGGTGAAAACCGCTAACCTGATTGACCTCAAAAAAACAGTACTTAATAAAGGAGCCGACCTAGGTGTCGCCTATGATGGTGATGCTGACCGCATCGGGGTATTGGATGACCAGGGTGAAGTGGTTTGGGGTGACAAATTGATGTGCCTTTTTTGGCGGGAGATTCTGGCCAAACACCCTGGAGAACTAGCCATAGTAGAAGTAAAATGCTCCCAGGCCCTGGTAGATGAAATCAAGCGCCTGGGGGGCAAACCTGTTTTTTATAAAACAGGGCACTCTCTGATCAAGGCAAAAATGAGAGAAACAGGTGCAATTTTTACCGGAGAAATGTCGGGTCATATGTTCTTTGCTGATGAATATTATGGTTATGACGATGCCTTTTATGCAACAGGTAGACTCCTCAGAATTCTATCTTACACAGAAAAACCACTTTCCCAGCACCTTGAAACGATTCCTAAATACTACTCCACTGCAGAAACCAGGATTCCCTGCCCAGACCATATAAAATTCTCAGTTGTGGCGAACCTTGTAGAACATTTCCGCCAAGAGTATGAAATTATCGATGTGGATGGAGTGCGGGTGCTTTTTCCTGAAGGTTGGGGCCTGGTGCGAGCATCTAACACCCAACCTGTTCTGGTGGCTAGGTGTGAAGCCAAAACACCAGAGGGTCTGGAGAAAATCTGCACAATTATAAAAACTGCCATCAGGCAGCATAAAGAGGTGGGTGATTTTGAATGGGAATATTAGATGTGGAGGTATTAGATTCTGAAGCCCTTTTTGAACAAAGCATCGCCGAACCCCTTGCAGAAGCCCGGAAGTATGAAGATATCAATCTGGTGGTAGGCATCCCTTTTTATAATGAGGTCGATACCCTTCCCCTGGTATTGAAAGTAGCCGAGGATGCTCTGTTAACCATTAACAACGCAGAAAAAACAATGATCATCTGTGCCGGTGACCCTGCAGGTGGGGAAGCCCTGGAAGCGATGAAAGAACTGGACCTCCAAATTCCACATATGGGGTTTCTGATGCACCAAGGCAGCAATGGGAGAGGAATGAGCATTCGGGCAATTCTGGAGCTGACCAACCAGCTGGAAGCTGATCTGGTTATCCTGACTGCTGATATCGTCGGGCGGGGGTCCGGGTTGCAGCCAGGCTCTATCAAGCATATGCTAGAACCAATCCAGAGTGAATATGACCTGGTACTCACCTCATTCCAAAGGCAATACTATGAGGACCTCTTGGGAAGCCTCTTTCTCGGCCCGTTGCTAGAAGCCTTTTACGGATACAGGATTACAGATCCACTGAGTGGCACCTATGCCATCTCCCATGATATGGTGGAAGAGTACTGTACAGATATTAAGTTCTGGGGCAACTTGATACAAGGTTTTGGTATCGACCCCTGGCTGATCACTACAGCCATTACACAGGACAGAAGAATTTGTGAAGTCCCTGTAGGTTACAAACATGGTCCTGCATCCCTAGATAAATTGATCTATGTCTTTAAAGACTTTACAGCATTTATGTTTGAAAGCATCAAGCGCCATGAAGATTTATGGAGAGACAAAACTCTTACCCTCCGCACCCCCGATATCTGCGGGGTAGGTTCATTCCGGGATATTGTTTCAGCAGCTCAAACCTATGATACCAGGGCGTTAATTCACTACTTCAGAAACGGATTCAACCAATATCGCGACCTATTAGCAGCTGCTTGCCCACAGGCTCTTTATGCGGAACTAGAGCACAGTGTCACAGCACCGACCCGGGTCTTCCACCTCGATGGGAAAGTCTGGGCCAATACCACATACAATCTTCTCGCCTACTATAGTTTTGCCTCTGATACTGAAAAGAAAGATACCCTGGAAGCCCTCACCGCAGTTTTTTGCGGGAGGATGGCCGGGTTCCTGGAACACCTAGAAGCTCTTCAGGAAGAGCTGGAAAGCGAAAAAAACATTTATGCCGCTGCCATCATTTCCAGCCGCGCCGAAAGCATGAAAGAAGAACAGCGGAGATTCTTTTTACAGGGCCGCAGCTATTTTCTTAGGATATGGAAAGAAAAAGCCAAGGAACATAAGCCCCCCATTATCCCTGCTGATTACCTGGAGTTCATTCCCGGCAGGCCGATAGTCGTCCCCAAGTGTATTAGATGGCGTGGAGGCCGGGAGATCTGGGTAGCAGATCTTTTCAACCGGCTCCAGGCACGCTATACTGATAAATTTCACAACTTTATAGAAGATGACCTCTTAATAGCTGCAGATTCCCCATCCTCGGTTATTGCCAGCCAGATAGAGGAGTTTATGGAGGAATTGGAACAAACGTTTGATCAGTTGTGCCCTGGAAATGTTTATACTGAGGAAGGCACCAGGGAAGCCATCGAAGGTGTCTTCCAGTTGCTTGGCGGCTACCCTAAGATCTTCGGTATTAAAGAAGAAATTTTCGAGGAGGCCTTGTTCAGGTTCCCCCCTTTAAATATCATGATTCCCGAGGGCTGCCATACACCACGTGAGCTTTTGAACAAAATGATACCCAGAGACGCGATTACCATAGCCAATTTAATCGAAACGAGAAAATGGGCTGACCGGACACTTCTCTGGATTGTAGAAAACATATCTCCTGAGGATATGGAGGAGATAGAGCTCAGACCCATTATCTTGGGAGAAGATTTATTGGGAGGCTCATTTAAATTAGGTAAAATCTCAGATCTAAACAAACTTACCACAAGACTGGTAGTCAGCCCCTTGAGCAAAGGGATAGGAGGTAAATATCCTAAACTGCGTTTCGTCCTCTTTACAGGCAGGCAGATCATGATCGCCAAGCAGTACTCTTATTTATACCAAACCTATTCCAGGGAAAGAAGAAACCTGGGAACAAAGATCCGCAACTCTCTCATTGGGCGTTTCGAATCCACTCCTTTTTCTGCTTATAATATTTTTGAAAATTTCTATCACCGTGAACTGGTCAAAACCATACGCATCCTGGCCCAGAATATAACCCTGACCGGGCATGCTGGTGTTGCCCAACTGCTGAATGCCATGTGCAACGGCTATGGGGTAAGCCAGGTCCTCGAGGATGGCACATTTATTCCCTGTTCCGCCTGGACATGGGCCAGCTACAGTTCCAAAGGAGGAGTAGGGATCCCCACTCCTTTGTCTTCCCATGTAGAAGAAAGGTGGTTCAACCACGACTTCCTAGAAGAAATATATGCTGAACTGGGCTTTGACCCCGGGGAAATCCTGCAGCGGATAACCCAGTCTATCGGGGAAGGGAAGGCTGATGATGACCTGTTAGATGTCCTGCTAGGGCTCAAAACCAAGGATGTCACAGTTGTGGTCCAAGAAACACAGGACTATCCTCCGGCAAAACCGCTGGTGCGTTTCCCAGGCAATCCCCTTCTCAGCCCCATTAAAGATAACCCCTGGGAAAGCAAATATGTCCTCAATCCTGCAGCAGTGCGGATTAAAGATAAGGTTTACCTTCTTTATCGGGCCTATGGAGATGATGAGGTTTCCCGCATCGGATTAGCTGTCACAGACGGCTATCATGTTCTGGAACGGCTCCCGGATCCCATCTTTATACCAGAAGTTGAAGAGGAAAAGAAGGGAGTGGAGGACCCACGGGTGGTAATCATCGGTGATGAACTCTATATGCTTTACACCGCCTATGACGGGGTAATCGCCCAGATCGCTGCTGCCTCTATTTCCATTGATGACTTCCTCAACAAGAGGTTTTACAGGTGGAAACGCAAAGGGTTCGCCTTTCAGGATATCTGGGATAAGGACGCCTTCCTTTTTCCAGAAAAGATCAATGGCAAGTATATCATTTATCATCGCATCGAACCCAGTATTTGGGTAACCTATATGGATGAACTGAAGTTCCCTGTTCCCGCAGAGAACCATGCCATCATTATGGGGCCGCGTCCCGGTAAAATGTGGGATTTCCTGAAGATAGGTGCAGGCTCCCAACCCATCAAAACAAAGTACGGTTGGCTGATGATCTATCATGGGGTTGACAAAGAACGTGTTTATAGATTAGGGGTAATGCTCGTTCCATTGGATGACCCGGAGCGCGTCATTTACCGCTCCCCCAACCCCATACTCTCTCCAGAAGCCGAATATGAAAGAGGCAAACCCGGAGAGACATGGGTCCCTAATGTGGTATTCACCTGTGGGGCAGTTCCTGCTAAAGACAAAGAAATCCTCGATGCAGATGATGAGATCCTGGTTTACTATGGTGCAGCAGACACCTATACTTGCCTGGCAACAGGGCGTGTGGGAGATCTGATACCAGAAGAGGTAAGGAAAGAATTTGAGGAATAAAGAAATACGCAAATAGTGAAACAGTATGAATAGCATTGTGGCCTTTTCCATATGCTTTTCCATATGAAAGAATACAACAACACGAAAGCGAGTTTGCAATCTAAAACTTAAAGAAAGTTAGTCCAATTATTATAAAAAAAGATGACTCCCATCTATGCGGGGGTCATCTTTTTACCGAATCTTCAAATATATTCTACCCGGTCAGGCGCGGCCATAGTCATCCTGCAAGCGCACAATGTCATCCTCACCGAAGTAGCTGCCTGTTTGGGTTTCAATGAAGACCAGCGGGGTCTTACCTGGGTTGGCTATCCTGTGTGCTGCCTCCCGGGGGATATCCACCGACTGTCCTTCAGTAAGGGCTATATCTTTCCCATCGAGAGTTACCAGGGCATTGCCCTGTACCACAAACCAGTGCTCCTCTCTCTTGAAGTGTTTCTGATAGCTTAAGCGCTTGCCCGGGTTCACGGTAATCCTTTTGACCTTATGATCCGGTGCATCCAACAGAACTTCCCAGCGCCCCCAGGGTGTGTTTGCATACCACAGCCTGGGCTTTTCCCTTTCCAAAATAATCTTGTAGAGATCCAAATAGTCATTCACCATGCGCTCTCTGCTGAAACGGTTCTCTACCCAGCGGCGGCAGGCAACACGGTCCAGCTCAGGGATCCTTTTCAAGGCTTCCACAGCCTGATCAATGCTGTTAACCAGGAAACCGGTTTCCTGGTCCCTGATCACCTCCGGCATAGCTCCTTTATTAAAAGCCACCACCGGCGTACCACAAGCCATAGCCTCAACAACACTCAAACCAAAGGGCTCTTCAAAATTAATAGGGTGCACAAGGGCATAGGCTCCGCCCAACAGCTGGTTTCTCTTCTCTGGCCCCACACTGCCCACATAAACCACTCGCTGCCCATCAAGGTGAGGTGCCACCTGCTCTTGGTAGTAATCCTGGTCCTGGATAATTCCGGCGATGACCAGCTTCATCTGAAACCTATGGGCGATCTCGATGGCCTCACAGGTACCTTTGTCTGGATGAATACGCCCGAAATAGAGCAAGTAATCCCCTCTCTCAGGTGAGAAATCAAAGGACTCCAGGTCGATGCCATGGTAAACAGTAGCCAGGTACTGAAGATCTGGGCTGCGATCCGCATTGCTGATGGAAACATAATAACTCCGGTCCTCATACCTTTTGTAAACCGGCAAAATCTTCTGTGAAGAAAACCCATGGATAGTGGTAACAATAGGTGTTTTCACCAACCTGCTGTAAGTTAGGGGCAGAAAATCAAAATGGTTATGAATCAGGTCATATTTTTCAGCCTGCTCAAAAAGGTGAGCAATATGCAATGCCTCCCAAACCTTGGGATCAAGCGAATTATCCTCTTCATAGGGTGTTTTACAGATATACTCCAATTTCCCTGCAGTCTGTGAGTCCCCGGTAGCAAACAGAGTAACATCGACCCCCTTTTCTACCAGGCCTTCACAGAGAAGTGAAACCACCCTTTCCCAGGGCCCATAATGCTCAGGTGGTGTTCTCCATGCTATCGGCGATAATAAAGCGATTTTCATAAAACTCTCCCTCCATTGCATAAAGCGAGACACCCCGATCAGGGGGACGGATCTATTATCTTATATTCCCTAACGATTTTTTATAGCACCTGTAAAGTCTTTTTAATTCAATAAGTGGGTTTTCATAAAACCGCTCCGGGTCCTCACCTTGCAGCCAGGAAAGTGCCCCGGCGGCGCAAACACCATTGCTATCAGCTGTATCCTTTATCTCTTCCGCAAAATCCCGGAAAACACCCACAGCCTTTTTAGGGCTGCCATCAGCTTTATATAGACCAAAATATCTTTCATGGGGATTTTCCTTAAAGGGCGGTTTTTCAAAGAGATGCTCTTGATAATCACTATAACACCAAGCAAAGGCACCCCACATACCTGCTGCCTCCAGAAGGTGCAGTGCCCTCTGGTAATAAAACGCACCAGCTTCTTCTAGATCACCGCTGCACTCCTGCTGCAGGATCTGATCAGATACCCCAAACTCCTGAAACAGAACCCTTTTCCCCCCTAACCAACCTGTGATCAGCCCCAGAAAAGGGAGCACATCCACATCCAGTGGGTGTTCCACCCAATCCAGGTAGAAAGGGTAGCCGTGCATACACAAAAAATCACAAAAAGCCGCAGCATCTGCCGGACCCAGTTTGCGGTCCTCCTCTAAATCCTCTGCATGCAGGCCAATGGTAACCGGTGTATCAGAAACCATTTTCAGTTCCCCCACCATAGCTGCCAGCCAATCCCTGGCTGCCTGGCGATCCTGTGGAACAACACAATTGGATGATTCATTCCCCAGGTCATAGGCCCACAGAGCCGGGTGGCCCCGCAGAGCCTCTGCTACCTCCCGGCACAGCAGCTTCTGTGCTTTAATGGTTTCCTGGTCGCTATAAAAATTGCGTATCTGGCGATGACTCAAACTGCCGCCGCTCATCACCGGAAAACGCCCCTGGGCAGGGCCATCCAGCATCCAATCCGGCATCCAGTTGACACCACTCATGTGGCCACAGAAAAATGTTGGCTGGATCATTATCTTGCAGCCATCTGCCAGGTCAGCAGCAGCAACCAGGTTGTTGAGACACCTGGTGGAAACCCTGCTGGGCGTAGGCTGAAAATCCTCCCAGGTGAGGAAAATCCGTACCACCTGAAACCCAGCATCTGCCAGCTTGCAGAAGTCATCCTCCACCTCTGCTGCCTCAAAATGCTGCCACCAGTACATGGCCTTGCCCGCAGGCCAGTAATTAACACCGAGTGGAAATTGCAGTTGCCTCACTCCCCCCCTCTGCCCCTTCCAGGCCTTGCATAACCTGGGAGCTGTATAGCCATGAAAGAAGTGCTTCTGCCCCCTGGTTGGGGTTAACCCCTTGAGGAGTAAGAGCATCATGGCAACCGCCGGTTTCCTTGTTATACAGAGAAACCTTATTAATATTTTTACCCCTGTACCACTCCCAGGCAAGCCTGGCTAGATCAAAATATTGTTTCTCCTCTGTTGCCAGGTAAGCCTCTTTCAAGGCCAACACCATAGAGCAGGCATCAACAGGTTGCTGGTCATAACGGGGAATTTCCTTGCCCCGCTGCCACCAACCCTTATTCCCTACAATATTTAGATAGCCCTCATCAAAGAGGTGGTCACTGAGGAATGCCAGTGAATCCCTGGCGATGCTGCGCGCCCTATGATTCCCACTAAAGGAGTAGTAGGCAAAGAGAGCCTGGGGGATAATGCCATTACAGTAGGTAACTTCATCCTCAAACCAATACCAGCCCTGACCCTTGGATCTGTCATAAATGTAGATAAGGTCATCACAGAACTCCTGGGCAGTCTTCATAATAGCCTTGCCTTCACTATCAAAAAGTGATGCACAACGGACCAACCCCAGAAGGGCATAGGCCCTGGAGCGCGGAAATTTAAGCTGAGAAAGTGTCGGCAGTGCATTTTCCAGCATCTCCCGGGCAAGCCTGCTCACCTCTTCCATATCACTGGAAACCGCTATGCTGCAGGCAAGAAAAGCCCTCCCCTGGCAGTCTCCGGAATCTAGATCAGTCAGAAAGCGATCCTTCACCTTGAGGTTACGCCACCATCCATCCTCCCGCTGGGCATCTTTTAAAAACTGTGCATAAAGAAAAGCCAGTTTATCCCTGTTTCCCTCCATATTCAGGGCAACAAGGAGTGCTCTGGCATTGTCATCAACTGTCCAGCCACTCTGCGGGTTTGGCTGATCCGAAACCGCAAATTGAATGATCCCGGTTTGATCAGTCATCTTCTCTAGATACCGATAATCCATGTCTGTCTACCTCCAACTCCCTTTTTCTTTAACTGATGACGCCAGACTGCCCTCAAAAACCTTTCCCTTGATCGCGCTAGCAGGCACTCGAGACTTAGACACTTCTCTGGCCAGATCCACATAACGGGCAGCAACATTAGGCCATTTGATTGTCTCACCAAAGGATGCGGCCTTCTTTTCCAGCGACATTTTCAAGTCCTGATTCGAAAGCACCTCATCCAGGAGTTTGCTCAAGGCCTCTGGCGATGCCTCTGGGGCCACAAGCCCCAGTCTTCGTCCTTTCAGTATCTCCAATGCATACTCATAAGGAGTAGAAACGATCGCCCTTCCACAGCCTACTGCATAAGCCAGTGTGCCGCTCACTGCCTGATCACGGTTTGGATAAGGGCTAAGGAAAACATCAGACATATAAAGGTAGTCCCCAAGCTCCTCTACATCCAGGAAGTGATTGACAAACTGAACATGCTTGTCTAACTTCAGGTCAGTACACATCTTCATCAGGCTCTCGCGGTAGCGTTCTCCCTCCCTTTCCAGCAGCACAGGATGCGTTTTTCCGGCAATAATATACATCACATCTGGATGCTTATCGACTAACTTTGCAATGGCTTTGATACCGATCTCCAGGCCCTTACTAGGACCAAGCAGCCCGAAAGTGGTAATCACCTGCCTGCCTGTATACCCATAAAACATTTTCAACGCTTCCCTGTCTTTGCGCTCAAAGGAAGGAACCCCATGGGGGATAATTGCAATTTTGTCCTTAGGGACCCCGAAAACTTTGTTCAACAGGCGCGCTGAGCGCTTGGTCATGCTGATTACGGCAGCAGCCCGCTGGGCTAACACCTGCAGGATGACCCTCTGGTCAGGTGAGGGATGAGGCAAAACAGTATGGGTCACCAGCAAAAATGGTTTTTCCAAATGCCTAACAAAATCGAGCACATACTCCCCATCTGGGCCACCAAAAATCCCATATTCATGCTGGATGATCACCATCTGTATCTGTGGAGAATTATTGATTATGCGCGCCGCAAAAATATAATCCTCTTTGACATCTTGCCGTATTTCATGGTACACCTCAGCAGGATAAGAATAAGGCTTATCTGAAACCGCCACAATCTGTACCTTGTGTCCAGCGTTCACTAGGCTATCTCTCAGGTCCTTGGAAAAGGAAGCAAGACCACACTCCCTGGGGTAATAAGTACTCAGATTAACGAAATTCAAATTGATCACTCCTTTCATAATCATTAAAAATACCTAATATAAACCAATAAAAATAATAGATGATCTAGAAACACAATGGTTACAAAGTATCCGCGTGTCCGCAAAATAGATATCTCGATCTGGAGTCAGATCTCCAAACTTACAAGAACTGCCTTACGCTTATTCTGCGACATTTCTGAGACATTTCTGACTTCAGTCTCTGTTCTCAGCTGGTCCTCCCGGGGTGGCATGGATATTTACATCCAATTTCCCCTAGGTCTGTTACTATGAGCCTTATTATCTATCCCGGAGAATGAGATGAGGTGATAAAATATTAAGTAGGTCATTATAGGAGTTCCTCCCTTTTTAATGTCTGTCTTTACTACAATGTCTCATAGGAGGGCAAACTCCCTCTTCCTGCCGTGGGAACAGGCGTGTTTGGGGTAACTAGAAATGAGCATAAAATGTCAAACTGTTGCTATATTACCGCATCTAGTATCTATAATCAAAAAACCTCTCCCACCTCTCCGGTACAATTTGTACCTTTCTCATTATACTTCTCTCCACCTGTTAGCGTTCTGCTAGACTAGAATAGAGCGCCATTTTTCGCTCCATGCGAATTATTAACTATATCTTACCAATTATATACTGGGTTGTCAAGTTGGCCACTGGCTGCCTAAATGTTGAATCATATTGGAGTTTCCCCAGGTAAAATCATCTAATCTCAGTTTTGTTTCACCTGCTTAAAACATATCTGCCATGACTTAGCGATTCTTAATTACTTCTTAAAT
>JBASML010000281.1:0-8021 GCA_049656845.1 Syntrophaceticus sp. | reverse complement strand
CTCTAGGCCTATCAGAACCGTCACCCCTGATAGTGGAATCCTTTCATGTTACATTATCATCCTGTTGTGTCGCAATATGGTCCTTTTGGGGTTGTCCGGCAGGAGAATGTTTTCTTGTGTCAAACGTATTTACGAAGTCCAATTTCCGGGAGGTGATCAGCATGGTTCCTAAAACATCTTCTACGATTTGCCTTGACGCTACTTCGGTTCATAGAAACAATGAGAGCTAGCACCACTTGCTGATTCTACCGGGTTTATTAAAACTGCAGAGAAAGAAAGGTTATGTTATGTACCATGCAAAAGATCTTATAGAACTACAACTAGAAGTACACTTGTAGTATTCAGAGCAAAGGTGCAGAATGTCCTGTGAGTGTATTGCAAAGACCTGAAGGTAGGGAATCTTTTGAAGAAAATATTAGCATTTGTGATAACCACAACTACTATTTTTTCGCTATATGTTACCTGGCTCAAATGGAGCACGACGTGCGTATCCTGTAGCATTGGCGTTTTAGGTTTACCGGTCAGCCAATTTAAATTAGCAATTATTGCATTAATTGGTTCATTAGTAATCGCTATAAGTTATTATATCTCTCATAGAGTGCATGTATTCCAATACATAACACTGGCTATCTCAGGGATATCAGCCGCTGTTGCATCCTTTTTGATGATTCTACAAATAAAGAGCATCATCTGTTGGCCATGTATCATTGAAGATGTTTTGTTTTACTTGATCTTTGTCTTAATGTGTTTGGAAATGAGTCACCGGTTCATAAGGGAATAAATTTAAATTTGGGAGGAATTGAAATGAGAAATATCCTTGGAAAGCGCTGGCAGCGGTATGTTGCAGCCTTGTTGACTGTTATTATGCTGGGAACGCCAGCGATGACAGGTTATGCTGCTGCAAATATGTCCGGTTTAGTGTCTGATGACGTTGTCCTTTCTGCAGAAAAACTTGATCAATATTGTGAGTCGTGTACAAGTAATCCTAAAGCTGTTGAATATGCTAAACAGAATTTTGGACTTAGTGCTGAAGTAATTACTGGAGAAAAAGAGCATGATTATCTGAGTTTGTTAAAATCTATTGATGGTTTCAGTAACCTAAAGGAAGAACTCTCGGTAGTTAGTGTTGTAAAGGTAAAACCAATTAATTATGTTTATATATCTGGAGCATTTAACGAAACGAATGATACACTTTTATATGCTGTTATCAATGGTAATAACAATGAAATATTGATGCTGAACACTGTTAAATACGACGGTGGTGACAGTGTATTTGTTAAAGAGTTTTCTAATGAGGGTACAATTAAAGAGAGTAGTATTTCTTTAGCAGAGATAGCTCAATTAAAAGAGGAACATAACAAAGAAATTGATGCGTTTATGAATAAGTATGATTCTAAATTTGAACTAGCTGCTATAAATTGGGAATATTGGTGCTGTACTTTTGCCGGGATAATAGCATGCCGTGCTGGATGTGCGGTTTTTATTGGAGTTAACCCTATTTTAGGTGTCTCAGTCTATTCTATATGTACTACGATGTGTGATGTCATGTGGAGCGGTGGACTCTGTAGTAAATTTTAGTCTTAACAATGGGAACAAAAGAAAATGGCGACAACGAAAAAATATGGGATACGTTTTATGGGAGCGGTTTAATATTCAGTGGCTTAGGTATACTATTAGTGGCGATATTAAATCCTTCAATGTGGATTGAAAATTTATCTATAGGTATACCTTGTGTTATCATTGGAGCAATACGAGTTATGAGCTGGAAAAAATATTATGACTACCGAATAACAATGTTAAACTCAAACATGAGACTTATAGTATGCATATTTCTTATAAGCACAGCTTTCTTTTTAATACCTTTCGAGTATATACAAGAAAAAGTTAGACTTTATTTATTAAGTACAATCATAATGATACTGCTCATCGTAATTTCTGTAGAAAAAAGAAATCAACTATCTGATATGCATCGGTAAAATAACGTACATCTACTACAGATCAAAACAGATATCCCCTAATGTAAACAGGCGGCAGTACTGCCGCCTGTTTATACTGCTCCATACGTCTATTTGATTCTTCATACACCCAAAGTATGAGGGAAGCGTTCAGTTGGACATCCTTCATCAACTTAATCCCTTTCCGCGAGATATCGACCGATTATTTTTTTTCAAAACAAGTTATCTGAAACGTGCTGCTCACAGTACCGTTTGGACTTGGGTTACCTTTTATAGTTGCTACCAATTTTAGGTCTATTGCCTGGAAGGGACTGTTGTTCACCGTATCGATAGAGCTTATTCAGTTATTGACAAATGTAACCTACATCGCTGGTTATGGATGCAGACAAGTCGACATAAATGATATATTGTTCAATTTTCTGGGAACGATGATAGGTTACAGTCTATTCCGCGGTATCGTTTGGCTGAACCGAAAAACCCCAATGGAAAACCAGCCTGTAGTCGGCGTATGGGAACACATGCATACTGTTTTAACAACAAATTTGAAGGAGTAAAAAGGACAAAAATATCTTTACCGCCCCTGTCATGCTTTTTTATCCAGGTAGCGCACAGCACTCAGGGCAGCAGTTAGTCCCTCTCCAACAGCCTTTCCTATCTGGTAGGGCTTTCCTGTGCAGTCACCTGCTGCAAAAACCCCGGGTATGTTTGTCTCCATCATTCTGTTGACAACGATAGAGCCTTCCGTAATCTGGAGCCCGGGGATTAACTGCTCTGTCGGGGCAACTTCTCTGATGATAAAAACCCCGGCTACCGGGAGTTTTCCATCAGGCAGAGCAATCCCCTCTACCCGATTCTCCCCCAACACACTCAGTGGCTTTTCCCTGTATACCTTTACCCGAGAATCAACATTTACCTCACCCCGGTAGGAAGGAAAGTAATGCACCTTACTGCAGATTTCCGCCAGGAAATTCACTTCCTCGTCTGCCTCCGGTGTTTCCCCGATCACTGCCACTTCTTTCCCGCGGTAGATAGGGCCATCACAGGTGGCACAGTATCCCAGGCCACGCCCAAGCAGTTCTTTTTCACCAGGGATAAGTCGCGCCTGCTGGATCCCTGTTGCTAAAATTACCGCTCGTGAGCTATAAAGCCGATTATCACGAGTCATTACTGTAAATTCATCCCCGGGATAGATTGTTTCCACGCGTCCTGTTTCCAGCACAGCACCCATTCCCACAGCATGGTCATGGAATTTTTTCATCAATTCTTTTCCGGAGATTTCCGGGAAACCCAGGTAATTTTTGATCCCAGGGGCCTTGATGAGCCGCTCCGAGCCCCCTTCCAAACCCAGGATAAGAACGCTTTTCTGCCTAATGCGGCCATTTACCGCTGCCCCCATTCCTGCTGGGCCTGTTCCTACGATGAGAATATCCCATAAAGTATCAGAGCTCAAAATCAGCACCTCCTAATAGTGGTTGGTGGTTGGTGGTTGAAAAAGGCATACCGGTAACTGGCACCTTTCGGTCAAATATTGGGTGAAAAGGCGACTGTCACCTATTTGCCGGAGGTCAGAAGTTGGAAAAAAGATAGCCACCTACTATCTCAGCGCAATATAGTAACCCGGCCTTACCGTTCATGTGTTATAACCAGACAGCAATAAGACAATAAAGCAAGCCTGGCCCCGTTATTAGGCTAGGTATTCCTTGACTGCTGCTACAAGGCCGAAGCTCCCGCTGAGCATCATGTCGCCATAGGGGACAGCGAAATAGCCTAAATCTTCTGCCTTGTGGCGCTGGGGGCCTGTAATGGCTATAAAATCAAAGGACTCCGGTGGCGGGGCATCAGGAAGGATGGCACAGCCATGTCCCCAATCATTGTAGACCTCTTCATTGGTCACCTTTCCCCGCACAAAGCGCTGCAGATAATCATCGAGTTTATCACGTGTTATGGAACCTGTATGGTGTTCAAAGATCCCCCAGATGCGCTCACCCTTTAATAGAGCTGCCAGTGTGTGCTGGTTCCCCACATTGACCACAAGTACACCTTCATCTTGACGGCTGCTGACAACAGGATCTAACAGAGCACCCTGTATCGCAGCTGCACCTGTGTCCATCACAAATGCTCCTGGAACATCCTCCTGCACTGCCAGCATCCTGGTCAAATAAGAAGGGACATTATCTCTATAAATCAGATCACTCAGACGACCCCCATTTTTTAAGAATCTTTCCCAGTGCTCAAAACGAAACTTCCGGTTGCTCCTGCCGATGATTTCCCCATGGTCCTGTACAGCAACTGCAACAACTTCAGGTAGAGAAACATCAAAAAAAGACAACGCCTTACTCAACCTCTCCAAATCCATGTCATGAAGCTCTATCTCCTCGCAGTCGCCATCGGGGCGGTCATTTACTATCTCCACTCCCATGGCCTCCACCTCATGGGGGTCATCCCTCACTGTTTTAGCAGCAGCAGGGGTAGCATAAACGTGCAGCCCTGCAGCAAGGTGGTTTTTCATGGCTTTCACCGATGAGCCGCCCCCCATCAGATGGCCAGTCAAAAAAACGTCTTTACCTGCAGCTGTAGCTTTAGCAATCTTTTTAGCCACCATGCTGGTCGCAGAAGGGAGCACCAGTTTGACACAGTTTTCTACCGGTATCCCCTCTTCATGAAGAAGAATATCCTGGGTCCCTGCTCCAATATCTACCGCTAAAATACGCCCATCATTGGATCTCAAAAACAGCTACCTCCTATCCTTAAAACAAGCAGTAATCGAAAATGCGTTCTCCTATCTTCGCTCTGCGAAAGGTAATATTATAAAAAACCCTCTGCTTAATTTGTTCTGCATCCCCTTGGTAGCGTTCCATGAGGTCTGAACACAAATCCCAGAAGGCAGAAAAAGCCTTTAAAGATGCTCCTAAATTGGTATAGATATACCTACCCTTACCAGTTATCTGCAGACAATTCTCCTTTTCCTCTATAAGTTTCTCATCTTTTAATTCATCTATGATCCGCTGTAGACTAAAGCTGTAGGCACCTGTTCGCTTTCTCACAAAGTCGTAAAAAGCAAGAGTCTGCTCTTCATTGCTGGCAGCACTCACTAAAAAGAGCAAATTATGGATTACATCTGTATTTTGGAATTTATAAGACATGAATAGGCGCAAAACTAACATATGCTGCACTGTATAGAAGATCAAATATTCCCAACTCCCTATAACCGCCAGGCAACCAGCTCAAAAATATCTCTAAGTCAAAATAATTTCCTGGTTCATGACCAATAAGCCGTATACCTCTATAGGCTTACTAAGCCATGACTCCCCAGGTTTTTTCCCGGCAGTTCATCCCTTAACCGTATTTTCTTCTTATAGATATTAATTTCCTGCAAACAAGGGAAATATTATCTACTTATCCTAGCCAGCCTTTTTTTATTCCTTGGTAAAGCATATGTGTAATAGGGCCAGGGCTGCCCTTTCCTATAGGGTTCCCATCAAAGGAGACAAGAGGCATAACTCCCATAAGGGAATTCGTAAGAAAAGACTCATCTGCCCTGTAGAAATCCTGCGGGTAAACCTTTTCCTGGATAGCCGTAACCCCCAAATTTTTAGCCAGTGCCAGAACCTGAGCACGCATTATCCCAGGCAGCAGGCCACATTCAGGGGGTGGTGTTATTAGTTTTCCTTCAATAACAAGAAAAACATTGCTTATCGTTCCCTCAGCTATCTCCCCCAAATAGTTGCGGAAAACACCCTCGTTTTTTCCAGCAGCAGCTGCCTCCATTCGACCCAAAATATTTTCCAAACAGTTCAGTGATTTTAGTTTAACCAGGGGTGAAAGTTGGCTGCGGGGAAAGCTGATCAGACAGGCGCTGAATCCTTTTTCATAAGATTCTTCAGGGTATGGCTCCCCTGTATACCCGGTTACCACAACAGTAGCATCACTTTTCCCCGGCGGAAGCAACCCTCTACCAGGAGACTCCCCCCTGGTGACGGTCAGCCGCAGGACACCATTTTTCAGTTTTGCAGAAGCCTCCCGCACCCCTTTGCATACCTCTTCCAGGGGAAAAGAAATATTCAATGTATCACAACCATTACGAAGCCGTGCCAGATGTTCCTCCCAGTGAAGGGGTCGACAGTTCTGTAAGCGCATTGTTTCAAATAAGCCATCCCCATGCAGAAACCCCCTGTCCTGGACACCCAGCGAAGGATTTAACGGATCAACAAACTTCCCCTTTACCCAGGCGATACCTGACATACCTTTACCTCCTCAGCACAGCCCAGTGCATCTAAAAGGGCACGCGCCTTGTCAATAGTCTCCCAGTATTCTGAGTCAGGATCAGAACCACTGGTAATCCCTCCTCCAACCTGGAAGTAAGCTGTTCCATCTTTAATAATAAATGTCCTAATCACAATACTTAAATCAACATTCCCATCAAAACCCAGGTAGCCGATAGAACCAGTATAGATTCCCCTTTTCACCGGCTCTAATTCTTCAATAATCTCCATCGACCTGATTTTAGGGGTTCCTGTAATCGACCCACCCGGAAAAGTGTTCAACAATAAATCGATAACATCCTTATCTTGGGCAAGCTCTCCCCGCACAGTTGATACCAGGTGAAATACCGTCGGGTACTCTTCCAGGCGAAACACCTCAGGTACATCAACACTCCCAGGGCTACACACCCTCTCCAGTTCGCGTCGCTCCAGTTCAGTGATCATGGCTAGTTCATTTTGATCCTTCTTGCTCTCGATCAGTTCTTTACGCAGCCGCAGATCTTCTGAGTTGTTTTTGCCCCTGGGCCGTGTCCCTTTGATCGGCCTGGTTTCCACATAACCGTCATTTACCTTAATAAAGCGCTCAGGAGATGCGCTGGCTATATCCAGTTCCGGGTAATGAAGATAGGCAGCAAAGGGAGCTGGATTAATCTTTCGCAGACGCTGGTAGAGCTGCCAGGGATTATCCTGCAGCCTGCACGAAAAGCGTTGGGTAAAGTTTGCTTGTAAAATGTCACCTGTCCTAATATAGTCTTTTACTTTCTGCACCGCGGCACAATAAGTATCATAAGTAAAGTGCCCATAGATTTCTGGCTGTTCTTTGACTAAATCCTTACCCTGCTCACAACCTATTTGTAATCCACTTTGGCCCGATGCATCCTTCCAGTCAACACCAGTATAAACCATTTCCTCTAGTTCATCCAGGCGCTGCCTAGCCCGGGCTGCTGCCTTCTCCCCCTGTTCCGGCAAACCAGTAGATGTAAGGTACATCTTGCCCTGAAGGTTGTCGTAGACCACCAGCCGGTCATAAAAACCCAGGTAACAGTCTGGTAGCCCCAGGTCATCCACTGCCATCTGCGGAAGTTTTTCTATCTGCCAGCCCAGATCATAAGCAAAGTAGCCAAAAGCTCCCGCTGTTACAGGCAGCCGTGGATCACTGGCGACCGTATATCTTTTCATTAATTCTCTTAATATCTGAAAAGGGCTCCCTTTCATTTCCCTCCAGATACCATCTTCAAAAACTGCCGCTTTTTCTCCCTTGGATTTAAAAACAAGAAAGGGGTCACCTCCCAGCAGCGAATAGCGTCCCAAGCGCTCCGGATCCATACCGCTATCCAGGAAAAAACTGTACGGCTGGTCCCGGAAAACCTCAAAAACCCTCACCGGTTCTCTATAGGGTACTTCCGTAATAATCAAGATTAGGCACCCCCCTACTGACAAGAATCCATTTTCCTTTCAGTTCAACACATGATTTACAGATACAAAAATCCTGCATCCTCATCTGGGCAATGACCCTTAAAAACATAACACTACCCCCCTTATAGATTTGATATGATGAAAAAAACCAGTACATTTGTACTGGTTCGCATCCCAATTATTAGCGTCCATTCAGCCATCACTAAGATGTCAGCTATTTATATTTAATTGTTCTGTTAATAGGTTTTCATAAATTGCGGTAGTTGTCAAGGGACCTGTTTTGCCATAAACTGCAGGCACTACACTGTTTCCCTCTGTTTTCCTTTGAGAGCTGTTATTACTCTAATCTACAGTATTGCTTTCATTCATTTTTCCGACCAACCTGAGC
>JBASML010000280.1:0-5954 GCA_049656845.1 Syntrophaceticus sp. | reverse complement strand
CTAAAAAATCGTTGTTTGAATTAGAGACATTTGAAGATGAGCTGATTAATGATTTTGATAAAGTAAAACGTCTCGAAGTAGGTTCTAATATATTGCTTTATGGCGTTCCAGGTGCAGGTAAGAGTTGGACGATCGAACATGAATATTGTAACGATGAAAGTCGTATGGAAAGATTGGTGTTTCATCCAGATTATACATACTCAGATTTTGTGGGGCAGATTTTGCCAAAGGTTTCGGATGGTAAGGTCAGTTACGAATTTACACCAGGACCTTTTACCACCCTTTTAAGAAAGGCATATACTAATCCAAATAATGAATATTTTCTTGTTATTGAAGAAATAAATAGGGGTAATGCCCCTGCAATTTTCGGAGAAGTATTTCAATTGCTTGATAGAAAAACGATAATACGAGAAAAAGATGACGATGGGTATCCGATCGGTACGAGTGAATATGGTATTACTAATGCTGATATTGCTAAAGTAGTATATGGAGATCCAAATCACAAGGTTCGTATTCCGTCAAATATGTCTATTATTGGAACTATGAATACCTCAGATCAGAATGTATTTACATTGGATACGGCATTTCAGCGTAGATGGGACATTCGTATGATAGAAAATAATTTTGATAAAGCTGATGAAAAATTTGCAAATCACCCTATCCTGGATACAACTGTAACCTGGAAAACATTCTGTACCGCTATTAACAACATAATCCTTGAAAAGAATATACATATGACATCTTCAGAAGATAAGCGCTTAGGAGTATACTTTGTTCATATGCGTGATTTGATTTATGACGAAAATGCTGACAATCCCAATCTTGATGAACTTACCCGTACTAAAGCAAAGAGAAACAACAGCCGATTCCCAGAAAAGGTATTAAAATATCTGTGGGATGATGCATTTAAGTTTTCTCGTGAGGATATTTTTGAGGTAAGTCAGTTTAACAGTTTAGAAGCTGTAGTCAAAAAATTTGCAACTGAGAGAAAAAACGATCGTTTTAGAGTATTTAATGAAACTGTATATGATGCAATTGTTTCTCCTGATGTAGATGAAAAAAATAATTAAGGGTGATGACTTAAAACATGGTAATAGACTCTGAAATACGCAAGCGTTGCCATATAAATACAAATGAAGAGGGAGATCGTTTTGTCGGCATAAAAGCTGACTCTAACGATGCCATAGTTTATTTCCCTGTTGGATACCATCTTCCGGAAAATGAAACAGATATCAAACGAGACATACTCCATTTGATTCGAGTGTTGGCTGAGTTTACAGATAGTTCTGACCGAGTGCTTGCTGTGAATAGATTTGAGACACCACAATCGGTAGATTTTCCTATTAATGCCTATTTGGAAGTTATAAACTCCTTTATAGAGAGAAACGGCTACTATATGGAAACGGAACCGACATATAAAACGAGAGATCGTGGAAATATTGATTGGGCAAAGACGATACAGAAGCAAAGGGCATTGATACAGTCCGATTATTCACCCGTTTATACACAATATACTGTTCGGGAGTCAATTCCTAGTGAGAATAAGTTAATAACCCATATACATAGGCATTGCGTTTACGAAAGTTTTTCAAAATTGGGATGGCTTTTTACACCTTATATGCCTGAGCCACCACAAATTCCACTTGATATTAAGCGTTTTATAATTGCCCTGACAGACAAGCTGGCCACTACATATAACGACAGGGACAAGAAACTGTTTATGTCTATGAAGGCTATGCTTGAATACATGGATGAAAAGACATCAGAAAAACAATTCTATTTCGGGACTGATTATTTTGAGAGTGTTTGGGAAAGACTGATAAACCGTGTGTTTGGAGTTAAAAACAAAAAGGATTATTTCCCAAGAACGAGATGGCGCCTGCGAAAGGGTAAATACAAAGAAAAATTCCCTTTAGAACCAGACAGCATAATGATATATAACAATAAGATATATGTATTAGATGCTAAGTACTATCGGTACGGTATAACAGGTAATCCAGATCATTTACCGGATTCATCATCGATTAACAAGCAGATTACATATGGTGAATACATACAAAAGCAGCGTAGTTTGCCGAATGAATCCCTATATAATGCTTTCATAATGCCGTACGATGCCGCAAAAAATTACTTCGGTTTTACTGCTCCATTTGGTAATATTGGTGAGGCGGTTGGTGATTGGAAGGGAAATACCTATTATTACGAGAGAATTCAAGGAATTGTTGTAGATACTCGGTATTTAATGTATCATTACACCGGAAATCCAAGGAACAGCATCATGGCATTAGCAGAATCCATTGAGAAAGCATTAGTCGAGAATAATGGACTTCTTCTTTAAACACCCCCTGGTGAATCCCAAACAGAATCAACCAACTTCCGCGTGGAATCTGAACCACTGGGCCAGGTTTCAGGGACACTTATTTTATCCTATGAAGATGAATACGGTGAACACTATGAAAAGGAGATTCCCCCCCTCTCTACAACCATCGAAGAGAAAAAGGAAACTGCAATCCCCAAGGGAACTGACACAACAACTACTGCATCTAAGTTCCTGCGCTGGATCATCTTTGCCGCCGGAGGTGCCCTTCTTTCTGCTCTGATCTGCTATCTTGTAATTAATTGGCTCAAACAAAAAAAGAGCGGGAAGATGATGAAATGAGATTATGATTGACAAGCTTTTACAGCAAAACGACGGCCGGCTTGATACGCCTCTTGCAGTGCGTCAGGGTGTTCCTTAATCTCACCCTTTGCGTCTATGCCACGATAGCAGAGAGAATCGATAAAACGGTAATTGACATTATGAAAAAAAACCTTGGCCACAGCCAAAGCGCTCTCAGAATAAGCTTTATTCTTTAATGCCCCTACACATAAAAAGAATCCCGGCCTGTCTTCTTCCAGTTTCACCAAAGGGTTATTCAGTCTGTACTTAGCATGCCACCAGCATTGAAAACGATCAATAAACATCTTCAGCTGCGCGCATAAAGTACCAAAAAAAATCGGTGTCGCTATGACCATACCACTAGCAGAAGCAACCAGTGGATAGATACTTTGCATATCGTCCTGCAGAACACATTTTCCAGTAGTTGAACAACGGTCACAGGCCTGGCAGGGTCTGAATTTAAGATCATTGACGCGCACTGTTTTGGCGACACATCCCTCTTTTTCTACACCCTGATTAAATGCCTGCAACAGCAGTTCGCTGTTACCGCCACGGCGGGGACTAGATGAGATGGCTAGGATAGTACTCATACATCAAACCTCCTTGAAGAAGATATAATGGTAAGCATTCGCGGTGTTAGACACTTCACAGCCTACCTTTTACAGCTTACAGCGCCTTCCTTCCTGGTTAAAGGAGCTTTTCCGTCTGCTCTGGTTTAAAAACCACCACCAGGGTCTCTCCATCAGTAAGTTTGTAATAGCTGTTAACCATATCTTGCCACATAAAGTATAATTGGTCAATCAAATATTCTGTCAAGAAACTGAATATGTTATGGGATTTGTATACTTTTCACAGAAATCCTTTTTGGATCGCACAAAAACAGCCGTCTGTGGCAATGGCTGTTTTGTAGGAATCCATCTTTTCTTTCTATTTTATTACCGAAAACCTCTCTCTTAACTCCTTTTCTTTTTCTCTGCTTAAGAAAACTGGAGTGCTATAGGCTAGCCGGACACAAGGAAACAAAACAAACTCCTCCGTTCTCAATGTACCTCCAAATTTGAAGTAGTTTTGCTATACTGCAACCAAAAGCATCTCATAGTATTCCTGTTCAAACTCCATGGGCGATAAATCACCGAGTGCGCTGTGAATACGGTGTGGATATCACCAACCCATTTTTCATATGGGAACGCCAGTTTCTGTACCCGCAAGTTTTTTTAAACATTTTGCGTCAGCACTGCACTAGCAACAAGCATGCTGATTTTTTTGACAATAATTGATATAATTAATAATTGATATCTTTAAGGAAACTTGAGAAGCACGCTTGGATGAGTTATGCTTTAAGGCAGACGAAATTATACTTAAAAACTTTCCAATCAAAACCGTGCCATATATTGACAGGGGCTTTTTTAGGTGCCATACTTACATAAGATGGCGCAAAAAGCGTAAGAAAAGGAGGTGTACTCATAAAAGAGCAAGTATAAGGTATAAGGTTGTGGATTTCATTAAAAAAGCGCCTGAGCGAACCCGGAAAATAGAGGATGGTGCCGCCTGGGCAGCATGGATGTCTACCTTGAATATATGCAGGAAAGATTGGGAATATCGACGAGCCTGCCTATGCAGTGCATTTGACTTTTTGAATTAATTGCTTTTTACATTAAGGAATAGGAGTTGTTTAACACAATGGGTAATCTAGAAAGCTTAGTTCCATATGCTCCGGCACTTGGAGCAATTTCGCTGCTTTTTGCGGTTTACCTGGCAGGTAAAGTAAATAAAGCAGATCCCGGAACAAAGACAATGATAGAGATTTCCAGTCATATTGCCGATGGGGCGATGACCTTTCTCAGAAAGCAATATACTGCAATTGCTGCTTTTGTAGTGGTTGTTTTTCTGGTACTTGGATTCCTGCTTCCTGCAAATTCCTGGCAAACCGCCATTTGTTTTCTGGTCGGGGCACTTTGTTCCGCGGCAGCAGGTTTTTTTGGCATGAAGGTGGCTACTAAAGCTAATGTTAGAACAACACAGGCTGCACGCACCTCACAAAATGCTGCCCTGGGTATTGCATTTTCCGGTGGCGCCGTTATGGGTATGTGTGTTACTGGTTTGGGTCTCCTGGGGCTAGGCATTCTCTACATGATTTTTAGAGATCCTACCATCGTAAATGGCTTTGCCATGGGTGGTTCCTCTATTGCTCTCTTCGGCCGTGTAGGCGGCGGCATCTATACCAAAGCTGCTGACGTAGGAGCAGACCTGGTTGGTAAAGTAGAAGCAGGTCTCCCAGAAGACGACCCCAGAAACCCCGCTACCATCGCCGATAACGTAGGCGATAATGTTGGCGATGTGGCAGGTATGGGTTCTGACCTCTTTGAATCTTATGTAGGCTCTATTGTCAGTGCTATGACACTAGGTGTGTTGGTATTAGGATTTAACGGCATCCTGCTGCCACTGATTCTTGCTGCTGCCGGTATCGCTGCCTCCATCATCGGTACATTCTTTGTTAAAACCGATGAAAAATCGAACCCGCTCAAGGCACTGAACATGGGAACAACTGTTGCATCTGTTATCCTTTTGGTTGCAGCCTATTTTGCTGTACGTATCATTACACCTGATCAACCCGGCCTATTCTGGGCTATTTTAGGCGGAATGATAGTGGGAACCCTGATCGGTTTTATAACTCAATACTATACTTCCTCAGAATATAAACCCACACAGGGTATTGCCAAAGCAGCAACAACCGGCCCAGCAACTGTCATTATTGAGGGATTAGGTGTAGGGATGTCCTCTACAGTTATTCCAATTATTTTTATCTGCGCTGCAATCATTTTGGCTTACATCACAGGTGGTTTATATGGAATCGCTTTGGCAGCTGTTGGCATGCTGGCCACAACCGGTATGGTAGTTGCAGTTGATGCTTACGGGCCGATTGCTGATAATGCCGGCGGAATCGCTGAGATGACTCCTGAACTACCTGAAACCGTTCGCCAAACCACTGATAAACTTGATGCAGTTGGCAACACTACTGCTGCCATCGGAAAGGGTTTTGCCATCGGATCTGCTGCCTTGACCGCATTGGCTCTCATGGCTGCATATGCACAAGTAGCCGGAATAAAAACCATAGACCTCTTAAATCCATGGGTTATTGTTGGCCTATTAATCGGTGGTATGCTACCTTTCTTCTTCTGCGCGATGACCATGGGTGCTGTTGGTAGAGCTGCGGGCAAAATGGTAGAAGAAGTAAGAAGGCAATTCCGAGAAATCAAAGGTTTGCTGGAGGGCACAGCCACTGCTGACTATGTAA
>JBASML010000279.1:0-2032 GCA_049656845.1 Syntrophaceticus sp. | reverse complement strand
GTAAAAGGGATGGTTGCCACCTTGATGCCTTGAACAAGGCCCTGGCCATCAATGGGAAGTTTTTTGAGGCATTGGGCTGCATAAATAACAGCAATAATTATCCCCTTCCCCAAAATAATGAGCTCACCAACCTGGGTCAGGAGCTCAAACAGGCGGTTGAAGACACGATTAGGATGTTTGATGCAGACCTGGTCGGTGAACGGGAAAACGCTATTTTTAAATGCCTGAAACGTTTCAATCAAGACTTGGTGGAGATTTTGGATGGGGCTGATCCAGAAAAGGTTTACTGGGTGGAAAAAAGTGAGCACAGGAAGCGCAAGCTGATCACCATGCATGCCACACCCCTTAATGTTTCTAAGAACCTGGACCGCCTTCTTTTTTACAGTGGTGAGCTTTCCAGTGCTGTATTGACTTCGGCTACCCTAAGTATCAGAGGGGATTTCTCCTTTTTCCGGGAGAATATCGGCTGTTCTCAGGCTTTGGAGATCTCTGTGGACTCACCTTTTTCTTATGAGGAGCAGTGTCTTCTCTACTTACCCCAGGGGCTCCCTGATCCAAGAGAGCCCGGGTTCCATGCAGGTATAGTACCCTTTATAGAGGATATCCTGATTCAAACTGAGGGGCGTGCTTTTGTTCTTTTTACATCATACCGTGGGTTGAATGAGGTATGGGACATGTTAAATGGCCGCCTCCCCTGGAAGCTGTTAAAACAGGGGGATCTTCCTAAAAATAAGCTGCTCGAAGAGTTTAAAGCTGATTTGCATTCTGTGTTATTCGCCACATCCTCATACTGGGAAGGTGTGGATGTTCCAGGTGAGGCCCTCTCCTGTGTCATCCTGGTAAAACTACCCTTTTCGGTACCGGATGACCCCTTGACCCAGGCTAAGATTAACTCTATCAGGCGCTCTGGTGGGAATCCCTTTTACAGCTACTCTCTACCGGAGGCTGTTCTTCGTCTGCGGCAGGGTTTTGGCAGGCTGATCAGGACAAAGGATGACCGTGGGGTTGTGGTTATCCTCGACCCCAGAGTAAAAACAACCAGTTATGGTAGATATTTCATCGAAGACCTGCCAACCTGTAGAGAGGCAACCTGTCTTGATGATATAGGACTATTTTTACAAAAGGAACAGCACAAAGTATAAGAAATGTGTCAAAATAATAGTTGAGGTGATTAACTTGCAGAAGGGGCTGGAGATCAAAGTAACAGAAGAAATGCTGATGAAAAGGGCTGGTGGTTCCTCAAAGGAAACAACTGTACAGTATTTACCAGAAGTCATATCTCTTGGAGAGAGCTTGTTGGAACCAAGGACAGTATATGATGTTTTTTCTATCGAAAAAATAGAAGATGAAAAGTTGCACCTGGAAAATGGCCAGGTATTCCGCAGTGAACACCTCTGTAAACTGCTTATTGGTGCGGAAAAACTTGTGGCAATGTGCTGTACCATAGGCCCTGCCCTGGAAAGAAAAGTTGGCGAGTTAAACAAAGAAGGGGATTTCCTCATATCTTATTTGTTGGATATTTATGGCGCTACTGCGGTGGGTTCTTTGATGAGTAGTCTATATCAGAAGATCAAAAATGATTATGCGGGGTATGGGGTCACAGTGCATTTAGAGCCTGGTCAATTGGATTGGAATATAAGCGATCAGAGGGTGTTGTTTCAGCTCATCTCTCCTGAAAAGATTGGAGTTACTTTGAATGATGGTTATATGATGAAACCTGTGAAAACCACAACAGGTGTTTTTGGCATCGGGGATGCAGATAAGGTAAGAAAAGGGGATTTTGCATGCAAGGTATGCCCAAAAAGGAAGGACTGTACTTTCAGGCATGAAACCGAGGAATTGTTGCAGGACAGTATCTAAAGTCCTGCAACAAAACCCCAGGGCCCTGGAAGGTGGAGATGGATATACTTACTTTTCGGATAATATGCTAGAGAGGCTGTACATTAGTTGCCTGCTCACCTCGGGGCCCATCTGTTACCTCAAATTTAACCCGCTGACCCTCGCTCAGTGTTTTAAAGCCCTCTTCTTGAAT